>NZ_JBHWHV010000042.1:0-91517 GCF_042732375.1 Streptomyces sp. NPDC059785 | reverse complement strand
CTCTATCCCGAACTCCCCGAAAGCGCCCCCGCGCTACCCAACACCACCAACACAACGGTCAGCTGACCCCCAACACCACGACGAGGGACACGACCACGCCGAGCACGTCGATGTCTCCGTAGTGGTGGAAGCGTACGGCTCGCATGGGTGGCCCCAACCCAGGCTGCCCCGCGCACCCGGGGGTTGCGTGCCGCACCCCGCCGCATCCGGCGTCGGTTTACGAGCCACTCACGACGAGAATTTCGCCGACGGCGAGGAGACCACAGGCGAGGGACACCCGGGCACGTACAGATCGGCCGAACCAAGACTGTCCACTGCGCGATCCAGCGCTTGGCGGCGAGGCCCCAAGACGGCGCCGAGCCTTCCCGAGGCGGCCACCGGCCACCAACCGCGTCGAACTTCCGTGAGGAGTCGCACCCTTACACGAACCGCCGCCTCCTGCCGCCCCCGTCGGGCGACGTCGCCGTACAGTGCCTCCTTGCGTTCAACATCTCAATGCATCCCCCAACGTCCGTTACCGGAATCCGGCATAACCGGCGCACGGAATCGGACATGGGGTCAAGGATTCGCATGCCCCCATAACCCAGGATTCAGATATGTGGCCACCGCTCCCGACCCCACTCCCACTGGGGAGCACCCTCGACCAGCAGGAAGAGTGCAAGCACATACCCGCAAGGTCACCCGAACGACGGGAGGTTGCCGGACACAAACCGGACTCGAATGCGAACGTACGCGCAAGGAATCGAATATGCGCTCAGCGCCTCGAGCGGGAGCAAATAGACAAGGGGACTCCGGGAGCGCGCTCCCGCTCCCGTGCTCCCAGCTGGGAGCACGGGGAAAACAGAAAGAGGCCGTTCGGAAAACGGCCTCTCATCTGCGACGTTCGATCGTTCGAACTGTCGGGACGACAGGATTTGAACCTGCGACCCCTTGACCCCCAGTCAAGTGCGCTACCAAGCTGCGCCACGTCCCGGTGCCCGTCTGACCTGGGGTTTCCCCCGGGTGAACGTGCATGGAAGACAATACCGCACCTGGGACGGTGGTCGCGCACCGCTTTTCCGCGGCGACGGAGGGCGGTGAAGCGGTGGTGCGGCACCGGCCCGGTGGCGGTCGGGCTGTGGCGCGGCGGCACCGGCCCGGTGGCGGTCGGATACAGGTGCGCGTCAGTCGGCGGTCGGGACTCCCAGCTCCGGGTATGAGTCGAGGAGTCGCGTGGGGGCCGCCTGGCGCCAGGAGTCGGCGAGGATGTCGCGGAGTTCCGCCTCGTCCTCCAGTGCTGTCAGGCGGGCCCTGACCCAGGCGAAGGACGCCTCGTGGTCGGCGATCCAGAACTTGCCGGGCTCCGCCAGCGTCAGTTCGTCCCGCTCCTCCTTGGGGCAGCGCACCGCGATGGACGTCTCGTTCTCGGGAAGCGTGGCGAACATCTTGCCCGCGACCCGGAACGTGGGCATGCTCCAGGCGATCTTCTCCGTGGTGTCCGGCAGGGACAGGGCGATACGGCGTACATCTTCGGCGTCCGGCATGGAAGGCACCGTAGCGAGCGCCACTGACAATCAGCGGGTCACGGACGCTCACCCGACGACGGCCCCGGGGCACGGGCGCTCACCCGACGACGGCGTTCCCCACCCGCTTGTAGAAGATCGTCGTCGGCCGCAGTACGCCCCGCGGTGTCGCCGCGTAGTCCGGTATCGCGCCGACCGGCGTCCAGCCCGCCGAGCGGTACAGCGTCTCCGCCGGGCTGCCGGTCTCGGTGTCCAGGTGCAGCAGCGTGATGCCCGCCGCGGTCGCCGCGTCCTCGGCGACGGTCAGCAGCATCCGGCCCAGGCCCTGCCCCCGGCCGGACCGGTGCACCATGAGCTTCACCAGTTCGGCGCGGTGCCGGCTGTTCGGCTTGTCCGGGAACACGAGGCTTACCGTGCCGACCACCCGGCCCACCCGGCCCTCCTCCGTACGGGCTACCCATACGGCGAGCCGCCCGGCCGCGACCGCCGCCGCCCGCTCCTCCCACCACGCGACGGCGGCCGCCCGGGTCAGCGGATCGAGGAACCCGATCGAGGCACCGCCCGCCACGGTGTCGGTCAAGAGGTCAGCCAAATCATCTGTCGACAGGGCCAGTTCAGGTGCGTCCAAGCGGGAGATCGTGGTCTTCACGGCAGGATCACCGCCAGCGCGTAGCGTGCTTCCTCCGGGCCCGGGCTGCGGAAGCGCGTCGGGCCCCATACCCGCAGTCTGAGGCAGTCACCGGCGGCGAGCTCGTGCGTCGCGCCCTGCGCCGTCACTTCCAGCGCCCCGTCGAGCACCCAGATGTGCTGTTCGAGGCCCGGCACCGGCGGACGGTCGTACGCGATGTCCGCGCCGGCCGCCAGCCGTCCCTCGACGAGTTCGCCGCGCAGCCCCGCGTCCGGCGGCGACACCGAACGCCGTACGAAGCCGGACGCCCTGTCCTCCCAGATCCGCTGCTCGGCCGCCCGCACCACCTGCACCGGCTCCGCCTCGACCTCGCTGAGCAGCCGCGACATGGTGCGCCCGTAGACGCCGCAGAGCCGGTTCAGCAGTGCGGCCGTGGGGCTGATCTCCGCGCGCTCGGCCCGGGACAGGGTCGACCTGCTCACCCCGCTGCGCTCCGCCAACTCCCCCAGCGACCAACCGCGTTCGGTCCGCAGTTCCGCCAGCCGGGCGGCCAGCCGCGCATCAATGGCATCGGCGCCCGCCACTTCTCCGACTCTCTCATTTCCCACATCTGAGATGTTATCCCAAATACGGGAAACCCTCTCACTACCGTTCCGCCGCCTCCCCCAGCGCCGACAGCACCGGGCGGATTAGCGGGTGGTCCTCCGCGCCGCGGCGTACGGCGGCGAAGACGCGGCGGGTCGGCGGGGTGCCGTCGACGGGGCGTACGACCACTCCCGCCAGATCCATGCCGTGCAGGGCCGAGCGCGGGACCAGGGCCACGCCCGCGTCGGCCGAGGCGAGGGCGACGACGGCGCGAAAGTCGTCGGAGGAGTGTTCGAGGGACGGCTGGAAACCCGCGTTCTCGCAGGCCAGGACCACCACGTCGTGGCAGGGGTTGCCGGGGTACGGGCCGATCCAAGGGTCCTTGGCCAGCTCGGCGAGCGGGACCTCCGCGGCGTCGGCCAGGCGGTGGGCGACCGGGACCACCGCGTCGAAGGGCTCCGCGTACAGCGGTACGTGGGTCAGGCGCGGGTCGTCCGCCGCCGGTGCGCCCCGGTACTCGACGGCGACCGCGACGTCGACCTGCCGGTCCAGGACCATCGGCAGGCTCGCGTCGCCCTCGGCGTCCTGGACGCGCAGCCGGATGCCGGGCGCGGTGGCGGCGAGGCGGGCCAGCGCCGGGGCCACCACGAGACCGATGCCGGTGGCGAAGGAGGCGACGGTGACCGTGCCCGCGGCTCCGGAGCTGTACGCCGCCAACTCCGCCTCGGCGCGCTCCAGTTGGGCCATGACCAGGTTGGTGTGGCTGAGCAGGATCTCACCGGCCGGGGTCAGCCGTACGCCGCGGGCGCCGCGCTCGACGAGCCGGTGCCCGGTCTCCTGCTCCAGGGCGGCGAGCTGCTGGGAGACGGCCGACGGCGTGAGGTACAGCGCGGCGGCAGCCGCCGTCACCGTACGGTGGTCCGCCACCGCACGGAGGATGTGGAGCCGCCGAGCTTCGATCATGTGATCGATTCTCTCAGGTCACCGGCGTCCCCCGGCGCACGCGCCTCCCTCGCACCGGCCCGCACCCCGGCCCGCACGCCGGCCCTCGCACCGGCCCGCACCCCGGCCCGCACCCCGGCCCTCGCACCGGCCCGCACCCCGGCCCGCACCCCGGCCCTCGCACCGGCCCGCACCCCGGCCCGCACCCCGGCCCTCGCACCGGCCCGTGCCTCAGTCCCCGAGCTGCGCCCTCGCCGCCACGAACGCGTCGACCGCGCGGTTGACGTCCTCCGTCGAGTGGGCCGCGGAGAGCTGGACCCGGATACGGGCCTGCCCCTGCGGGACCACCGGGTACGAGAAGCCGATCACGTACACGCCGCGCTCCAGGAGGAGTTCCGCCATGCGCCCGGCCACCGCCGCGTCCCCGATCATGACGGGGGCGATCGCGTGATCGCCGGGGAGGACGTCGAAGCCCTCCCCGGTCATCCGGGAGCGGAACAGCGCGGTGTTCGCGGCGAGCTTCTCCCGCAGGTCACCGGCCGACTCCAGCAGGTCGATCACCTTCAGCGAGGCCGCGGCGATGACCGGGGCGAGCGTGTTGGAGAACAGGTACGGGCGGGACCGCTGGCGCAGCAGGGCGACGATCTCGGCGCGGGCGGCGACGTAGCCGCCGGACGCGCCGCCGAGCGCCTTGCCGAGGGTGCCGGTGAGGATGTCGACGCGGTCCATGACGCCGTGCAGCTCGGGGGTGCCCCGGCCGCCCGGGCCGACGAAGCCGACCGCGTGCGAGTCGTCGACCATGACCATGGCGTCGTAACGGTCGGCGAGGTCGCAGATCTCGCGCAGCGGGGCGACGTAGCCGTCCATGGAGAAGACGCCGTCGGTGACGATCAGGCGGCGCCGGGCGTCGGACGCCTCCTTGAGCCTCGCCTCCAGGTCGGCGAGGTCGCGGTTGGCGTACCGCAGGCGGCGGGCCTTCGACAGCCGGATGCCGTCGATGATCGACGCGTGGTTGAGGGCGTCGGAGATCACCGCGTCCTGCGCGTCGAGGAGGGTCTCGAAGACGCCGCCGTTGGCGTCGAAGCAGGAGGAGTACAGGATCGTGTCCTCCTGGCCGAGGAACGCCGCGAGGCGGGCCTCCAGCTCCTTGTGCACCTCCTGGGTGCCGCAGATGAAGCGCACGGACGCCATGCCGTAGCCCCAGCGGTCCAGGGCCGTGTGCGCGGCGGCGAGGACGTCGGGGTGGTCGGCGAGGCCGAGGTAGTTATTCGCACAGAAGTTCAGGACCTCGCCGGGGCGACCGCCGGAGGTGACGCTCACGGTCGCGGACTGCGGGGTGCCGATGACCCGCTCGGGCTTGTGCAGTCCGGCGGCGCGGATCTCGTCGAGGGTGGCGCGCAGGTCGTCGCGTACGGAATCGAACATCAGGAACTCCAGGTGGCGAGGGTGGGGGGCGGGCTGCGTGGGCGGGTACGCCGGGGTCAGACGGTCCAGTCGAGGATGACCTTGCCCGCCTTGCCGCCGGCCGCGTCCGCGAACGCCGCCTCGTGGTCGTCGCAGCCGTACCGGCCGGTGATCACGGGGGCGAGGTCGAGGCCGCCTTCGAGGAGGACGGACATGGCGTACCAGGTCTCGAACATCTCGCGGCCGTAGATGCCCTTGATGGTGATCATCGAGGTGACGATCCGGGCCCAGTCGACCGGGAACTCCTGGGCCGGCAGGCCGAGCATCGCGATCCGGCCGCCGTGCGTCATGTTGGTGATCATGTCGCGCATCGCCTCGGGCCTGCCGGACATCTCCAGGCCGATGTCGAAGCCCTCGCGCAGCCCGAGCGCGCCCTGTCCGTCGGCGATCGTCGCCTCGGAAACGTTCAGCGCGAGGCTCACGCCGATCTTGCGGGCCAGTTCCAGGCGCTCCTCGCTGACATCGGTGATCACGACGTTGCGGGCGCCCGCGTGCCGGGCCACGGCCGCGGCCATCAGGCCGATCGGTCCGGCGCCGGTGATCAGGACGTCCTCGCCGACCAGCGGGAAGGACAGCGCGGTGTGCACCGCGTTGCCGAACGGGTCGAAGATCGCGGCGACGTCGAGGTCCACCGGGACACGGTGCACCCACACATTGGTGGCGGGCAGCGCCACGTACTCGGCGAACGCGCCGTCGCGGCCGACGCCGAGCCCGACCGTGGCCCGGCAGAGGTGGCGGCGGCCGGCCAGACAGTTGCGGCACTTGCCGCAGACCAGGTGGCCCTCGCCGCTGACCCGGTCACCGGGCTTGATGTCCGTGACGTCCCGGCCGGTCCCGACGACCTCGCCGACGAACTCGTGGCCGACGACGAGGGGCGTGCGGATCGTCCGCCGCGCCCAGCCGTCCCAGTCGCGGATGTGCAGGTCGGTGCCGCAGATACCGGTCCTGAGGACCTTGATCAGTACGTCACCCGGGCCGATCGACGGCTCGGGTACGTCCGCGAGCCGGAGCCCTGGCTCCGCCTTCTCCTTGACCAGCGCCTTCAACGCTACGGCTCCTGTGCGTGAGGTCCCGGGGGCGGGGCATGCCGAAGGCGGCCCGGACCGGGGAGGGATGGGGTGGGGACCCCGGGACGCCCCGGGACATCCGGGGCGGGACGGGATCCCGTAGAAATCTGCCGTACCGCGGTGCCCCCGGTCCATCGAGGTTTTCTTAAGCTCCGCCGCAGGTTTCCTTCACACCCTCCCCGGCTCTCCCGGCCGCCCGCAGGCTGCGGGAACCGGGGTCAGAGGCCGATGCCCTCCCGGCGGCTGATCTGCGCGACCAGTTCCGCCGCCAGCGACTTGATGGTCTCCAGGCCCGCCCTCCCCCACGGGCGCGGCTCGACGTCGACGACGCAGACCGTGCCGAGCGCGATGCCCGTGTGGTCGATGAGCGGGGCGCCCAGGTAGGAGCGGATGCCGATCTCGTCGACGACCGGATTGCCGGCGAACCGCGGGTAGTCGCAGACGTCCTCCAGGACCAGCGCCTTGCGCCGGACCACGACGTGCGGGCAGAAGCCGTAGTCGCGGGTCAGGTGGCGGCCGAGCCTCCGCTCGACGCCGTCCGCCGTCGCGATGTGGGTCAGCGTGCCCGGCCTGGTGCCGTCCGGGGTGTGCAGCCCGGCGAAGAACTGCCGCTTCTCGTCGATGAAGTTGACCATCGAGTACGGCACCGCGGCGACCTCGGCGAGCCGGTCCGCGAAGGCGTCGAGGGCCGGCTCGGCGTGCTCGCCGAGCCCGAGCACGCGTAACCGTTCCACGCGGGCGGGTGCGTCCTTGTCCTCCGGGGTCAGCAGCAGACGACCTGCCGGACGCGGCGGGTCGTAACTCATGGGCGGGCTCCCTGACATGGGGCGTGACGCATGCGATGGCTCCGTGACGTGACGCGGGAATCGTGGGCGGACTGGGGGGTGGCATGAAGGGGGGGTGGCATGAAAGGGGGGTGGCATGAAAGGGGTGGCTTGAAGAGGCCTTGAGGGTTGGGCTTGGGGCTTGATGGTGTGCGGCGGGGCGGGCGGGCCGCCCCGCGCCGCTACCTGTGGGCGCCGTGCCCGGAGGTGTGCGACGGCGCGTAGGAGAGGAGGTGCCGTACCAGCGTGAGCAGGGTCTGCACCCCCGAGCTGGAGATCCGGGCGTCGCAGGCCACCACGGGCACCTCGGGGTCGAGGTCGATGGCCGCGCGTACCTCCTCGGGGTCGTAGCGGTAGGAGCCGTCGAACTCGTTGACGGCCACGATGAAGCCGAGGCCGCGCTGCTCGAAGAAGTCCACGGCGGCGAAGCAGTCCTCCAGGCGGCGGGTGTCGGCCAGGATGACCGCGCCGAGCGCGCCCTCGGAGAGCTCGTCCCACATGAACCAGAAACGCTCCTGCCCGGGGGTGCCGAACAGATAGAGCACGTGTTCCGGGTCGAGGGTGATCCGGCCGAAGTCCATGGCCACGGTCGTCTCGACCTTGTTCTCGATCCCGTCGAGACTGTCGGTCGCTTCGCTGACCGTGGTGAGCAGCTCCTCCGTACTGAGCGGCGCGATCTCGCTCACCGCGCCGACGAAGGTCGTCTTGCCGACCCCGAACCCGCCCGCCACCAGGATCTTCAGCGCGGTGGGGAACGGGTCAGAGCTGTCGTCGTAGTCCATCGAGCACTGCCTCCAGAAGAGACCGGTCAGTGGGGTTGTGGCGGAAGGCGGGCGGCTTGGTGGTCAGCGCCCCGCTGTCGACGAGGTCGGACAGCAGCACCTTGGTGACCGCCGCCGGCAGCTTCAGATGTGCGGCGATCTCCGCGACCGAGAGCGGGCCCCGGCACAGTTCGAGTGCCTGGGTGTGCTCGGGGCCGAGATAGCCGAGGGGGGTGGCTCCGGTGGTCATCACCTGCGACAGCAGATCGAGCGCGGTCGACGGCCGGGTGCGGCCGTTGCTGACCGTGTAGGGGCGCACCAGCCGGCCGGCCGCGTCGTCGAGCCAGGGCCCGTCGCCCACCGCGGCCACGCTCAAGGCCTCATCGCCGACGGTTCGACGGCGGCCTGCCGGGGTGCGGTCACCAGGTACGGCCGGACGCTCTTGACCAGCATCGCCATCTCGTAGCCGAGCACCGCCGCGTCGGCCTCGCGCCCGGCGAGCACGGCGAGACAGGTGCCGGAGCCCGCGGTGGTGACGAACAGCAGGGTCGAGTCGAGTTCGACGACGACCTGGCGTACGTCGCCGCCGTCGCCGAAGCGGATCCCGGCGCTGCGGCCGAGGGAGTACAGGCCCGAGGCCAGCGCCGCCATGTGGTCGGCGCTGTCCGGGTCGAGGCCGTGGACCGACTTGACCAGCCCGTCGCAGGAGAGGAGTACCGCGCTGGAGGTGTGGGGTACGCGCTGGACGAGGCCGCTCATCAGCCAGTCGAGATCGGATACATGACCGGTCGGCGCATCGCTCGCCATGGTGGATCGACTCCTTGAGGTACGAAGGTCTGCGGGAGCGCAGTGGGTGGGGGTGAGGGCGGGGCGGGGGGTCGTCATCCGGCTGGGGCGCTCCCGTCGTGCCGGGAGGTGAAGTCGTGTCCGGGCGCGGGCCGTATTCCACGCACCGCGCGCCCCTCGAACTGCTCGGACTGCTCGGACTGCTCGGACTGCTCGAGGGTGTGCGGCGAGCGCGGCGCGCCGATGTCGTGGGGCATGCCGATGTCGTGGGGCATGCCGGTGTCGTGGGGCATACCGGTGTCGTGGGGCATACCGGCGTCGTGCGGTGCGCTGAAGCCGTACGGGGCACCGGCGGCGTACGCCGGGCCGGAACCGTAGGCCGCGGTTCCCGAGCCGTACGCCGCTGTCGGCGTGCCCGATCCGGGGGTCAGGTCGGGGCAGAGGCCGTAGGCCACTCCCCCGCCGTAGGCCGGGTCGGTGCTCCGGCCGGGAGCGCGCGGTGGGTCCTCGTGGGGCGCGGCGGTGCGGGCGGGACCGGCCCCCGGAGCGGCGTCCGGGTGGCCGGTGCCGCCGTGCAGCAGGCGGACCTCGCCCGCTCCGGCGTGCGAGACGCCGGTGCCGGCGTCGGCCTGTCCCGAGGGGCGGGGCTCCGAGGGGCCCGGTTCCGAAGGGCCCCGGTCCGTCCTGGCCGCCGCCTCCGCGAGGCCGATGCCGCGCTGGAACGCCGCCATCAGTCCCGGGTCGTGGCCGACGTGCTGGTCGGCGTCCGGGCGGGGCGCGGGCGCGGGGCCGCCGCGAAGCTGCGGGGCGATGTGTTCCTGTGCCCGCCGCCGGGGCAGCTGGGGCCTGCTCATGGTCCCGCGGAGGGCGCCCGTGCGCGCGGTCGGCGGCACGGCGGCGTTCTCCTCCACCGTGCGGCGGTCCTCGGGGCGGACGCCGGGCAGGGCGTCCGCCGGGGTGGGCCGCTCCTGGCGGGCCCGGCGCAGCGGCAGCGGCGCCGGTACACCGCTCCCGGATCCGCCCCCGGATCCGCTCCGGGGTCCGCTCCGAGGTCCGTCCACCCCCGCGCCGTCCGCACCCGAACCGTTCGCACCCGCCCCGTCAGGAACCGGCCCGCCCGCGCCCGACCCGTTCACGCCGGTCCGGTGCGCGGAGGACGTCGCACGCCCGGCCGTCGTACTCTCCCGCTGGGGCCCGGACCCGCGGGCGGCCCCGGACTCGCGCCGCTCCCGCGCCTCCCGCCGCCGTTCCCGCCCGCCCGGAGCGGCGTGCCGGGCGGACGCGGGCTCGGACGGGACCGCGGCGACGGGCGGCCGGCCCCCGGTCGGCGGCCGCGCACCCGGCGGCGGGTCCTGCTGATGTCCCGGTCCCGGCCTCCCCGGCTCCGGCCTGTCCGGTCCCAGCCTCCCCGGTTCCGACCTTGCTGCCTCCGGCCTGCCCTGTTCCGCCGCCGACTCCGGTGCCGTCCCGAGTAGGGCCTGCGGCACCACGAGCACGGCCTGGATCCCGCCGTAGATATTGGTCTGGAGCCGTACGTGGATGCTGTGCCGCCGGGCGAGCTGGGAGACGACGAACAGGCCGATGCGGCCGTCCTGCAACAGGCTGGCGACGTTGACCTGGTCGGGGTCGGCGAGCAGGGTGTTCATCTTGTGCTGTTCGCCGGCGGGCATGCCGAGGCCCCGGTCCTCGACCTCGACGGCGAGACCGGACGTGACGAGGCTGGCCCGCAGCAGCACCTGGGTGTGCGGGGCCGAGAACACCGTGGCGTTCTCGACGAGTTCGGCCAGCAGGTGGATGACGTCGGCGACGGCGTGGCCGCGCAGGGTGCCGTCGATCGGCGGTACCAGCTTGACCCGGGAGTACTGCTCGACCTCGGCGATCGCGGAGCGCAGCACCTCGGTGGTGGAGACCGGGTTGCTCCACTGCCGCCGGGAGTTGGCGCCGCCGAGGACGGCGAGGTTCTCCGCGTGGCGCCGGATCCTGGTGGCCAGGTGGTCGACGTGGAAAAGGCCCTTGAGCAGGTCCGGGTCCTCGATCTCGTTCTCCAGCTCGTCGAGGATCGAGATCTCGCGGTGCACGAGGGACTGGAGCCGCCGGGCGAGGTTCACGAAGACCTCGACCTTCTGCTCGCTGCCCGCGCGGCTGGAGAGCTGGGCGGCCTGGACGACCGCGGTCATCGCGCCGTCGTGGGCGCGCGCCAGGTCGGCGGCGAGGAGGTCGAAGTCGTCGGCGTCCGGTCCGGGTCCGCTGCCGGGCGGGCGCGCGGGCGGGCGCTCGCCTTGGCGCAGCGCCTCGATCAGCTCGCGTACGTCCGCCTCGCCCCGGGCGCTGGTGCGGCGCAGCGCGCCGACGCGGTCGCGGATCGCCTTGGCGGCCCGGTTCGCGGCGACGGCGGCGATCACGATCCCGGCGAGGGCGACGACGACGGCTCCGCCCAGCACCGCCCAGAGGACCGGAGCCGGGCGGGTGCCGGCCGACCTGACGGTGAACAGCACTGCCGCGCCCGCGCTCAGCGCCACCGCGGTCGGCGGCAGGACGGCCAGGCGGAACAGCTGCGACCGTATGTGGGTCTCGGGCAGCGACGGAACGGGCCGGGCGACCGGTCGTCCGTGCCGGCCGCCCTCACGGCGGTCTGCGCGTGCGGCCGGTGCGCGAAGGTGAGACATCGGCGTCCTCGTACTGGTGTGTCGGGGGCACGGGGCTCCCGCCTGGTGCGTCGGGGGCACGGGGCTCCCGCGGGTCTGCGCGACTCGGGCATGCGGCATCGCGGAGCAGGGCGAGCAGGCCGAAAAGGTTCGGCTTCAGGTCGCCCGACGGCCACTCACCGTAGTTGTCGCCGCCTCATGTGCGGGCGGCAGTTGACAAAGTTCTACGGAAAGCGTCCCGCCCTGGTATGAGGCTTCGTACGACAGGCCGATAAACCTCCGGACGCCCGTTCCCTCGTACGTATGAACCGATCAGACCTGGTCAGAAGCGGTCAGTGGACAGCGCGAGGGCCGGGGAGCGGATGCGCTCCCCGGCCCTCCACGGCTCTCGCCGGCTGTCTCGGCCCCTCCCGGATCACCCGGCGGAGACGGCCTCCGGGTCTCCGGTGCCGTCGGCGGACTTCGCCGGAGGGTTACCCGGCGTGGTGCTCGTGACGGTGGCCGCGACCTCGGCGAGGGCGCCCCAGCCGCCCTTGGGCTCGATGGCCACGCCGCGCCACCAGGGCGTTGACGGCAGGCTCTCGCCGGTCGGCTCGAAGGGCTCACCCGGGGTCGGCAGGGCGACGCGCGCGCCCGCCACGCGGCCCGCGGTGACGGTCCCCTCGCCGGGCTCGGCCCAGGGGTGGTTCGCCAGGTTGAACGTCGCCCAGTGGATGGGCAGCATCACGCCGGTCGGCTCGCCGCCCTGGAGGTCCAGGTGGCTGCGCATGCCCTCCTCCGGCGTCATGTGGATGTCGGGCCAGAACTCGCTGTAGGCGCCGATCTGGATCATCGTGAGATCGAACGGGCCGTGCTCGGCGCCGATGTCCCGGAAGCCCTCGAAGTAGCCGGTGTCGCCGCTGTGGAAGATGCGGTGCTCGTCGCCCGCGACGGCCCAGGACGCCCAGAGGGTGTGCTGCGTGTTGCGCAGGCCGCGGCCGCAGAAGTGCCGGGCCGGGGTGGCCGTCAGGGAGATGGAGCCGACCTTCGTCGACTCGTGCCAGTCCAGCTCCCGCAGGCGGTGCGGGGAGACGCCCCAGTGCTCCAGGTGCGCCCCGACGCCGAGCGGGACCGCGAAGACGGTGTCCGTGCCGGCCAGCGCCTTGATGGTGGGCATGTCGAGGTGGTCGTAGTGGTCGTGCGAGATGACGACGACGTCGACCGGGCCGAGGGCGGCCAGCGGCACGGGCACCGGGTGCAGCCGCTTGGGCCCGGCGAAGTCGAACGGGGAGCAGCGCTCGCCCCAGACGGGGTCGAAGAGCACCCGGTGCCCGTCGATCTCGGCGAGGACGCTGGAGTGCCCCATCCAGGTGATGCGCAGCCCGCTCGCCGGGGGCCGGGCGAGGTCGGCGACGGTGGTGGGGTGCACCGGCACCGTGCCCGCGGGGGCGCGCAGGACGCGCTCCTCCTTGCGGAAGAAGGTCTTCGCGAATTCGACGCGGGAGCCGGTGGGGCCGATCCTGGCGCCCACCGGATTCTGGAAGACACCGTCCGCGAAGTGCGGCGATCTGCGGATGCGCGCCATGCGCTCGCCGCTCGGATCCGCGCCGAAGGCGGCGGGCCGCAGCGAGCGGAGCCCGGAGCTCAGGGAACGGACACCGGTCACGGCAACCTCCAGGTGGAGTCGGTCTGACTTTCCATTATGGTCCGCCTCTCTGACAGCGCCGTGTCCAACGGGTGCCGCCCCGATGGACCCGACGCCCCCGGCCCGCGCAGCGGATCGCGCCACGCACCGCCCACCACACACTCACGTCTCGTACATCTCACACGTCTCATACGTGCTCCCTGCCCCCCGAGTTCCCGTCGTCACCTCCATGACTGTTCCCGCGTTCAGTAACGGGCGTTGACACGAGTGCTCCCCGGTCTCGATACTGACCGCCCGTTCAGTTTGCGTGGTGGCACGCCGCACCCTCCCGGGAGTCCCCATGACCGCCTCCGGCGACACCCCGCTGATCAGCCTGACCTGGACAGACCACATCACCGGCCGGCAGGGACACCTCGTCGTCGACCGGCTCGTCCGCGGCGTCGCCAGCGGCGGGCTGCGGATGCGGGAAGGCTGCACGCTCGACGAGGTCACGGGGCTCGCCCGCGGCATGACCATGAAGGAAGCCCTGCACTACGACCCCGAGGGCCGTTACGTCCCCCTCGGCGGCGCGAAGGGCGGCATCGACTGCGATCCCCGGGACCCGCGGGCGTACGGGGTGCTCGTGCGCTATCTGCGGGCCATGCGCCCGTACATCGAGCGTTTCTGGACCACCGGCGAGGATCTCGGGCTCAGCCAGGACACCGTGGACCGGGCCGTGGCCGAGGCGGGGCTCGTCTCCTCGATCCAGGCCGTGTACCCGCTCCTCGACGACGAGACGGCGGCCCGGCGGCGGCTCGCCGACGCCTTCGCGGTCGAGGTGGACGGCATCGGACTCGACGAACTGGTCGGCGGCTGCGGGGTCGCCGAGGCCGTGCTCGCCGCCCTGGACCGGGCCGCCGTGCCGTACGCCGGGACGCGTGTCGCCGTACAGGGCTTCGGGACCATGGGCGGGGCGACGGCGCGGTTCCTGTCCCGCGCGGGGCTGACCGTGGTGGCCGTCGCCGACATCAAGGGCACCGTCGCCAACCCGGCGGGCCTGGACGTCGACGCCCTGCTCGCCGCGCGGGACGCGTACGGCACCGTCGACCGCGGCGCGCTGCGCCCCGCCGACCGGGAACTGCCCGGCGACGCCTGGCTCGCCGCCGACGCCGAGGTCCTGGTGCCCGCCGCCGTCTCCTACGCCGTCGACCCCGCCAACCAGGAGCACATCAGGGCCCGTTGGATCGTCGAGGCCGCCAACATGCCCGTACTGCCCGCGGCCGAGGCGCTGCTCGCCGCGCGCGGGATCACCGTACTGCCCGACGTGGTCGTCAACTCCGGTACGAACGCCTGGTGGTGGTGGACGCTCTTCGGCGACGTCGGGCCCGCCGCGGACGAGGCGTTCGCCCGGGTCCGCGGGTCGATGCGCGCGCTCGTCGAACGGATGCTGGCCCGCGCGGAACGCGAGGGCACGACGCCGCGGGCCGCCGCGCACGCCATCGCCGCCGACCGGCTGCCGGTGATCGCGGAACGCTTCGGCTGGTACGGGTGAGCCGGCGCCGGCCGCCCGACGCTCACCGCACGTCGGCCACCGACCGCTGGGCGCCGATCGCCGGCCGGGGAGGTCACGTTCGGCGATGGTCCGGTGACGGATTAGGGTTGCGGCGTGGCGAGAGTCCGGTTGAGCGTGGCCCAGCGGCGGCAGGAGCTGTTGCGGGCCGCCATCGAGCAGATCGAGGCGCGGGGCGTGGCGGCGGTCCGGATCGCCGACGTGGCCGCGGCGCTCGGCGTGAGCAACGCGCTGGTGCTCTACCACTTCTCGACCAAGGAGAAGCTGGTCGCCGAGGCGTTCGCGTTCGCGGCCGAGGACGACCTCGCCCGGCTGCGCAAGCTGCTCGCCCGGCGCACGTCCGCGCTGCGGCGGCTGCGCGCGGCCGTGCGCTGGTACGCGCCGACCGGGCAGGCCAAGGGCTGGCGGCTGTGGATCGAGGGCTGGGCGGCGGCCCTGCGCGAGCCCGTGCTGCGCGAGGTCACGCAGGACCTCGACCGGCAGTGGAAGGCCGCCATCACCGAGGTGATCGCGGAGGGCGTGGCCGCGGGCGAGTTCAGGTGCCCCGACCCGACGGGCACGGCCCTGCGCCTCACCGCCCTGCTCGACGGGCTCGCCGTGCAGATGACCGCGTACCCCGGCGCGGTCTCCCGGACCCGCGCCCAGGCCTGGGCGGACGACGCACTGGCCCGCGAACTGGGCCTGGAACGGGACGCGGTGACGTCGGTGTACGGGACGCGGTGACGTCGGTGTACGGGACGCGGTGACGTCCGCGAACGGACGCGCTGACGTCGGGCGACGGGGCGCGGTGACATGAGCGAACGGGGCGCGTGGGAGTCGGTGGCCGGCTGAGGGCTGGTCTCCGGTCGTCGTCGCGCACGCCCGCGCTTTCGCACCGCCGAGCGTCTGCTGCCGCCGCGACGCACCTCCGCAGCGCCGACGGCCTGCTGCCGCGGCTGTGTGTCCCCACACCGCCGACAGCCCGCCGCGGCTGCGTACCCCCGCACCGCCGACAGCCTGCCGCCGTCGCGACGCGCTCCCGCACCGCGATCGGCGCGGCGTGCGCCGCCGTGCGCCGCACGGGAACGCGCGGCGCGGGGGCGGGTGCGCGGCGCGGGAGCGCGCCGTACGGGAGCGCGCCGCGTACGCAGGGAGGCGGACGGCGTCCGGCTCCCGGTCGGCCCGTCCGCGGCGTTCAGACCGCCGAGGCGATCCGCATCTTGATGTCGTCCGGTGACAGGGTGCCCTTCGCCGCGACGTGGTCCCCGGAGGATTCGCCGCGCAGTCGGCGGCCGATCCACGGCACCAGGTACTCGCGCGCCCACTGGATGTTGTCGCGGCGCATCTCGAACGTGCCGCGCGGCGGCAGCGGGGGCCAGGGCTGGTCCGGGTCCGCCGGGACCTCGAGGCCGAGGAGCTGGCCGGCCCGCAGCGCCACCCGGGTGTGCCCCTCGGGCGACAGGTGCAGGCGGTCGCCGTCCCAGGCGCGCCGGTCCTGGATGGTCCTGAGCGACCACAGGTCGAGCACCGGGCAGCCGTAGCGGTCCGCGATGGCCCGGACATGCCCGTTGTACGTGGCGATCTTGCCGCGCAGATGCTTCAGGACGGGTACGCCGCGGGTGTCGAAGCCGGTGGTCACCAATACCGTGCCGACGGCCGAGGTGAGGTCCGCGACGGCGCGCTCGAAGCGCTCGGCGACCTCGTCGGGGTCGGTGCCGGGCCGGATGATGTCGTTGCCGCCCGCGCAGAAGGAGACCAGGTCCGGCGCGAGCTCCTTGGCCCGGGGAATCTGGCCCTCGATGACCTGGTCGAGGAGTTTCCCGCGTACGGCGAGGTTGGTGTAGTCGAAGTGGCCCTCCGGTCGCCGGTCCGCCAGCAGCACCGCGAACCGGTCGGCCCAGCCGACGAAGGCCCCGTCCGGACCGGGGTCGCCGACGCCTTCGGTGAAGCTGTCCCCCACCGCCACGAACGACCCGATCACTGCTCTCTCGTCACTCTTCTCACTCTTCGAATCGTCTGCCACATCGGCCCATCTTTCACCTTTCGATGTGAGCTACGCGACCGTAGGGAAGGCTTGACGGTCGGTGAGATAAGCCACTCGTCAAGTGTTGGTCAATCCCGGAATAAGGGCGCCCCGGGGACCGTTGTCGAGCCTCAATGCCGTCGGCGCGGCCGGCACACGCCGGAGGCCGGACCCCGGTCTGCGGGGTCCGGCCTCCGTGGCGGGTGGTGCCGGGTGACGGCCCGGCGTCAGCCGACCGAGACGCCGTGGGCGCGCAGGTACGCGACGGGGTCCACGTCCGAGCCGTAGTCCGGGGTGGTGCGGATCTCGAAGTGCACGTGCGGACCGGTCACATTGCCGGTCGCGCCCGACAGGCCGATCTGCTGGCCCTCGCTCACGGTCTGGCCGGCCGAGACGGAGAGCTGCGACATGTGGGCGTACTGCGAGTACTGGCCGTCGGCGTGCTGGATGACGACCTGGTTCCCGTACGCGCCGCCCCAGCCGGCCGAGACGACGGTGCCGGCGGCTATGGACTTCACGGTGGTGCCGGTGGGCACGACGAAGTCGACACCGGTGTGGTAGCCGCTGGACCACATGCTGCCCGCGGTCCTGTAGGCGGTGCCGATGGTGGCGCCCTCGACCGGCAGGGTGTAGCCGGAGTCCGCGGTCTCCGCCTTCGCCGAGGCGGCCGTGTCCGTCTGCGTCGTCCGGGTCGTCTGCGTGGTCTTGCCGGACGAGTCGGCGGTGGCGGACGAGTCGGCGGTGGCGGACGCGGCCTTCTTGCCGAGCGTGAGCTTCAGGCCCGGGTGGATCAGCGCGGGGTCGTCGCCGACGGCCTTGCGGTTGTCCGAGTAGATCTTCTTCCAGCCGCCGCCGACCTTCTGCTCGGCGGCGATCCTGGCGAGAGAGTCGCCTGACTTCACGGCGTAGGTCGTCGTCGCGGTCTTCGTCGCGGTCTTCGCGGCGGCGACGGTGGCCGTCTGCTGCGGGGCCTTGGCTGCCGCGGCGGCCGGGGTGGCGGCGTGGGCGCCGGCGGCCCCCATCAGCGGCAGCGCGAGCGCGGCTCCGCCGGTGCCCGCAAGGGCGATCGAGCGGGAGAAGCGCTGGGTCTTCGGACGGCGGTGCTTACCCTTCGCGGGCATGGCGTTTTCCTCTCCGGCGCCTGCGAGGTGAGCTGTCGGGTGCGGGCTGGAGATGCCCGGCCGCACTGAAGCGCGGCTTTACCCCTAGCCCGTTCCGGAGACCGGAACAGGCGTGGTACCTGCGGGTCCCCCGCTCCTGCCGGGTACGGGTGAGTGAACTGGATTCCGGGCGGCGGCAGGATTGGGCGTCCGTCCGGAGTGGAGGCGAACGTAAGCGAGAGCGAAGCGCGTCGACAAGCGGGCCCGGGTCCCCGTGCGTACCTCTTTCTTGATCGATGTCCGATTTGCCGGTTACTGTGCGTGAAGAGGTGATCTTTCCCCTCCTCAACCGGCCACGGCGTCAAGGCGGTTGGCGCGGCGCACCCGCGACGCACCGTCACGGATATGACGCTGCTCACGCGCGTAGACGCCAGCACTCCCCATTCCGGGGCCAGTTGGTCCCAATGTCTGCGAAACGGGCACAGCCGGAGACGGTGATCACGGTCGGCATGGCAATCGCCATCTGCACAGCGATCTCCATCGGTGACCAGCGGTGTGCGGTCACCACCGGCGTCAGAGGCGGCGGAGGTGGATCACCGTCGCGTCGAGGTCGCCGCGCAGGCCCGTCCGCAGTCCGTGGTGGAGCAGCACCGCGCCCCGGTGCACCTCGCCCGTCCTCCGGCACTCGTAGGCCGCGGACGGATCGAGGCCGCGCAGCCGGACCGGCGGGGTCGGCTCGCCGTAGTGCTGGGCGGGGAGCCAGGCCAGAACGACGGTCTCCGCGCCGAGCACGTACTGGACGGCGCTCAGCCCGTCCGGCCGGCCCGTCCGGCCCGCGCCGCCCGGACCCGCCGCTCCGCCCTCCGGGGGTCGCAGCCGGTACAGGTCGCCGTGCTGCACGACGGGTCTGATCCGTTTGTAGAGGCTCACCCAGTCCCGGGCCTCGGCCAGCTCCCCCTCGCTCCACTCGCTCAGGTCGCCGCCGAGGCCGAGCACCCCGGCCATGGCGCTGACGAAGCGGAACCGCAGGGCGCTGACCCGCCCGTTGAGCTGCGTGTTCGGGCTGTCGGTGACCCAGGCCGCCATCACCCGGGCCGGATGTATCTGGCTGAAGCCGTGCTGGATGGCGAGGCGGTCCAGCGGGTCGGTGTTGTCCGAGGTCCACACCTGGTCCGTGCGGGCCATGATGCCGAGGTCGATCCGGCCGCCGCCGCCCGAGCACGATTCGAAGGCGACCGACGGGTGCGCCGCCCGCAGCCGGTCCAGCAGCTCGTACACAGCGTGCACATGGTCGGTCCACAGCCGCTGCGGATACTCCTCGCCGGGCCACCCGGCGTCCGTGAAGCAGCGGTTGAAGTCCCACTTCACATAGTCGATCGGCGCGCCGGTGAGCAGGGCGTCGAGCCGCTTCCACACGTACTGCCGGACGTCGTCGCGGGCCAGGTTCAGCACGAGCTGGTTGCGGTACTCCGTTCTGCTGCGGCCCGGCTGGAACTGCACCCAGTCGGGGTGCGCGCGGTAGAGGTCGCTGTCCGGATTGACCATCTCCGGCTCGACCCAGATACCGAACCGCATGCCCAGCCCGTGCACGTGCCGGGCCAGCGGTGCCAGTCCGTCGGGGAAGCGGTCGGGGTTGGGCGTCCAGTCCCCCAGCCCGGCCCGGTCGCTGGTGCGCGCCCCGAACCAGCCGTCGTCGACCACGAACAGCTCGACGCCCAGGTCCGCGGCCCGGTCCGCGAGGGCCCGCTGCTGCTCCTCGGAGATGCCGAAGCCGGTGGCCTCCCAGGAGTTGTAGAGCACGGGCCGGTCGTGATCGGCGTCCGGCACGACGTGCGTGCGCTGGTACGCGTGCCAGGAGCGGCTGGCGCCGCCGAAGCCGCCGTCGCTGTACAGCCCGGCGAAGACGGGTGTGGCGTACGACTCGCCCGGTGCGAGCCGCAGCAGTCCCGAGTCGTCGTACCCGGCGCCTCCGGTGATCTGCACGCGCGCGTCCGGCAGTTGCGCCACGCAGATCCGCCAGGTGCCCGACCAGGCGAGCGCGCAGCCGTAGACCTCGCCGCTCTCCTCGGTGGCCTCGTGGTCGAGCGCCACCCACGGCAGGTGCTGGTGCCCGGTGTGCCCGCGGCGGCTGCCGAGCACCTTCTCCCCGTACGTCAGGTCCGAGCGGACCAGCCGGGATTCGGCGGCCCACCGGCCGTGCAGCTGCGACAGCCGCCAGCCCTCGCGCTCGGGCAGCGTCCAGGTCGCGGAGTCGGCGCGCAGCACCTCCAGATCGGGTCCCTCGTTGGCGAGCGTCACCCAGCGCTCGACGACGTCGCCGCGCATCCGGTAGTGCAGCGTAATGGCGAGTCCGGTGTCGGAGAAGCGCAGCCGCAGTCCGTCCGCGCCGGTCTCGGACCCCTCGAAGCGCCATTCGGTGCCGCGCCGCTCCCGCGTGCGCACGGACAGCGCGGGGCGGACGAAGCGGGGGCCGCCCTCGACCGGATACTCCTCGTGGCCGTCGAGCGGGGACTCGAAGGGCCAGTACCCCGGCGCGGGCCGGGTGGCGAGCGCCTCGGCGTCGGCGAGCGCGATCCGCGGGCCCCAGTGCAGATGCAGCAGCTCGTCGCGGTCGGTGAGCCGCAGGGCGTAGCTGCTGGCGGGGCCCGAGAGAAGCCAGGTCCGCCCGTCCGCGCCGGTCTCCGTCACCGGCTCGGCTTCCGTCTCCGTCACCGGCTCGGCTTCCGTCTCCGTCATCAGGCCCCCACGGACGTGGTCGAGTGCGATCTCGAATGCGATCTGCGAGCAACATCATCCGAGCTGCCGGGCCATTGATCAACGCCTGTGGACGAACGCCTGTGGACAACTCATTGCCGCAGGTACCCATGTCGTATCGTCGAAGGCGCATCCCGTCGGCGGGCACGCCGAGCAGCGCCGGCGGACGACTGGGAGGAGCCCCCGTGACGCAGCAGGTCCCGTCGACCGAGCCCGAGCTGACCGGAGTGCGGAACTTCCGGGACGTGGGCGGACTGCCCACCACCGACGGCCGGCGGGTGGCGCACGGACGGCTCTTCCGCAGCGGCCACCTGGCGCACGCGACCGGTGAGGACGCCGTGTTCCTCGCCTCGCTCGGCCTGCACACGATCTTCGACTTCCGCAATGCCGCGGACCAGAAGCTGGAGGGCCCGGACGTCGAGCTGCCGGGCGTGCGGAACGTGAATCTGCCGCTGAGCGACCCGGCGGACGGCGCGGAGTTCTGGAAGACGGTCCGCGACGGCCGGCTGGACGAGCTGCGCTCGCTGCTGGCGGACGGCAAGGCGGCGCACCGCATGATCACGTCGTATCGCGCGATGATCGAGCAGCGCACCGCCGAGCACTCCCGGGTGCTGCACGCGCTGGCCGAGGACAGCGTGCCCGCGCTGATGCACTGCGCGGCGGGCAAGGACCGCGCGGGCCTGTCCGTCGCGATCACGCTGCTCGCCCTCGGCGTCGAGCGCGAGGCGATAGTCGCCGACTATCTGGAGTCGAACGCCAAGCACCGCCGCTACAAGGTCCGTCGCAGCGGCTCGGCGGGCGCCTACGCCCCGGAGGTCATGGAGCTGCTCAGCCCCCTCTTCGACGCGCGCGCGGAGTATCTGACGGCGGCGTTCGAGACGATCGAGGAGACCTGGGGCGGGGTCGACCCCTATCTGGAGCAGGGGCTGGGCGTCACCCCCGAGACGCGGCAGCGGCTGCGCGAGCGGCTCCTCGACTAGGGCGTGTTGCGAAAGTCCCGTCGTTCGCCCGAAGGGCGGGCTGCGCGGCGTCAGGTGCGTGCTCTCGGCGTGCCGGGCGGAAGCCCTCGTACTGGACGTACTTGGGCTTTCGCCCGGTGCGGCGAGAGGGCGTGCATGGCGTCGCGCGGCAGGCGGGACTTTCGCAACACGCCCTAGGCCTCCGCGGCCCGGGCGCGCCGGTCACTGGTGCTGGGCGCCCAGGGTGAACAGCAGGTAGATGAAGGCCGCGAAGAGGTGGCCGACGGCGACATAGATGATGAGCCGTATCCACAGCGCGCGGGGGAACTTCTCCTCCATGGACCGCCGGGGACCGGACTCCGTGGGCTCGTTCATGATGTCTCTCCAGTGGTTCCGGTGGTTCCGGTGGTGAGGTGTCCGGTCGCCTGGCCGATGCACAGCGCGGCGGCGGGGCTTTGCAGCAGGGTGTGGACGAAGAGCAGGTCGGCCCCGTCGTGGTCGGCGGCCGCGAGACGGTGCGGGGTCAGCGAGTCGAAGTGGGCGCTGTCGCCCGCCGCGAGCAGGTGCGTGGTGTCGCCGAGGCGCAGCCGCAGCCGCCCCTGGAGGACGTACAGCCACTCCTCGCCCGGGTGGACGCGCACGATGTCGCCCTGCGCGCCGTACGGGACGTGGACGCGCAGCGCCTGCATGGCCCGCCCGTGCGCGCCCGCCTGCCAGTACGTCCAGCCGCCCGCGGTGCTGGGTTCCAGCTCGGTGCCGCGCAGGACGGAGTCGCGGTCGCCGACCGTCTCGCCGAGCAGCTCCGAGACCGTCGTACCGTAGATACGGGCGAGCGCGAGCAGCATCGGCAGCGAGGGCTGGCGACGGCCGGTCTCCAGTCGCGAGAGATGGGCGGGCGAGAGCCCGGCGGCGCGGGAGGCCGCCTCCAGGGTCAGCGAGGCGCGGCGGCGCAGCTCGCGCAGGCGCGGAGCCACGACCGGCAGCACCTCGGCCGCGGCGGCCCCCTCCGGCACACCGGCCGGGGGCGGCTCTTCGGCCGGGGGCGGCTCTTCCGATGTCATGCTCCCATTGAGCCGCAGGTTTGCCCGTGAGGCAAACTTCTTGCCTCACGGGCAAAAACGGTCGGCGGCGATGTTCACCGCCCCGCTCTCAGCGGTTCGCCACCGCCTGCTTCACCAGCGTCTTGCCGAAGTCCCACATCAGCCCGCCGCCGCTGTGCGCGTCGTCCATCACGGCGGTGAAGGCGTCCACGAACCGGTCCACGTCCCGCTCGTCGACGACCAGCGGCGGGATCAGCTTGATCACCTCCAGGTGGTCGCCGGAGACCTGGGTCAGGATGCGGTGGCGCTGGAGCAGCGGTACGACCACCATCTGGGCGAAGAGCCCCTTGCGCGCCGCCTGGAGCATCGTCCAGCGGCCCCGCAGCTTCAGCGATCCGGGCCGCCCGAACTCGATGCCGATCATCAGCCCCCGGCCGCGTACGTCGGCGAGCAGCTCGTACGTGTCCACCATCGCCGTGAGCCGGGACTTCAGCCGCTCCCCCATCGCTCGGGCGTTGGCGACGGTCTCCTCGTGCTCCATGACGGAGAGCACGGCGAGGCCCGCGGCCATGGCCTGGGCGTTGGCCCCGAAGCTCGCCGAGTGGACCAGGACGCGGTCCATCGAGGAGTACACCTTCTTGAAGATCCAGTCCTTGCCGAGCGTGGCGCTCACCGGCACGTAGCCACCGGAGAGGGCCTTCGCCACGCAGACCAGATCGGGCTCGACACCCTCCTCGTGCTGGTAGGCGTAGAAGTCGCCGGTGCGGCCGAGCCCGGTCTGCACCTCGTCGGCGATGAGCAGGGCCTTGTGCCGGTGCAGCAGTTCCTGGGCGGCGCGCAGATATCCCGGCGGGCTCTCGTGCACGCCCTTGCCCTGGATGGGCTCGACGATCAGCGCGGCGACGTCGCCCTTCTTCAGCTCGCGGGCGAGTGCGTCGAGGTCGCCGAGCGGGACGGCCGTGTCGGGCAGCAGCGGGGCGAAGCCGTCGCGGAAGCCGTCCTCGCCGTTGACGGACAGCGAGCCGGTGGTCAGTCCGTGGAAGGCGTGCGCGCAGTACAGGACGCGCGGCCGTCCGGTGGCGTACCGGGCGAACTTCAGCGCGGTCTCGACCGCCTCCGTGCCGCTGCTGCCGAAGAACACCCGGTCGAGGTGCGGGCTGTGTGCGAGCAGCCGTTCCGCGAGCAGTCCCGGCAGCGGCTGGCAGTCGAAGCGGGTGAGGTCGGCGAGGGAGGCGTCGAGGACGTCGTGCAGCGCCTTGCGGACCACGGGGTGGTGCCGGCCCAGGCCCATCACGCCGAACCCGGCGAGCATGTCCAGGTAGTCGTTGCCGTCGGCGTCGAAGAAGTGGGCGCCCTCGGCCCGCTCGTAGACCTTGTCGAAGCCGATGGTGTGCAGCATGCGCGGCAGTTGCGGGTTGAGGTAGCGGCCGTGCAGTTCGTAGCGCTCGGCGCCGCGGTCGGCCAGCAGGGCACCGAGATCGAACTCCCCGGACCGCGAGCCGGACGTCGGGCCGGACTCCGAACCGGACTGGAAGCCAAGCTCTGTACGGGACTCCGGACCGGACTCCGCGCCGGGCGTAGGACCGGACTCCGCGCCGGCCTTGGAGGTGGTCATCGCTGTTTCTCTTTCTCCTTGGCGGCCCCTGCGTACTCATCGGCGGCCCCGGCGTACTCCGCGTACTCCTTCTTCGCCGTCAGGCCCGCGCTGATCCGTCCGGCGATCTCCACGGGCGTGAGGCCGATGTCCGCGAGCACCTCACCGCGTTTGGCGTGCGCGAGGAACTGCTCGGGGATGCCGAACCGCCGTACGGGTACGTCGACGTCGGCGTCCCCGAGCGCGAGGGCGACGGCGCCGCCGACGCCGGACGCCCTGCTGTTGTCCTCGACCACCGCGACCATGCGGTGTTCCGCGGCGAGCGCGGGCAGCGCGGCGTCGACCGGCTTCACCCAGCGCGGGTCCACGACCGTGCAGCCGATGCCGCGCGCCTCGAGGAGTCCGGCGGCCTGGAGGCAGATCGGCGCCATCACGCCGACGGCGACGAGCAGGGCCTCGGGCCGGTCCGCCCGGTGCAGGACGTCCATGCCGCCCACCCGGTCGAGCGCGGGGACCTCGGGCCCCACCGACTCCTTGGGGAAGCGGACCAGGGTCGGGGCGTCGTCCACGGCGACCGCCTCGCGGAGCTGGGCGCGGAGCTGGCCGGCGTCGCGGGGCGCGGCGATCCTGAGGCCCGGCACGACCTGGAGGACGGACATGTCCCACATGCCGTTGTGCGAGGGTCCGTCGGCGCCGGTGACGCCGGCCCGGTCCAGGACGAAGGTGACGCCGCAGCGGTGCAGGGCCACGTCCATCAGGAGCTGGTCGAAGGCCCGGTTGAGGAAGGTCGCGTAGACGGCGACGACGGGGTGGAGACCGCCGGTGGCGAGCCCGGCCGCGGAGACCGTGGCGTGCTGCTCGGCGATCCCGACGTCCCAGACCCGGTCGGGGAAGCGCTCGGCGAACTTGCCGAGGCCCACCGGGTGCAGCATCGCCGCCGTGATCGCGACGACGTCCTCGCGTTCCTCGCCGATGCGGACGATCTCGTCGCCGAAGACCGAGGTCCAGGACGGCCCGCCCGCGGGTGCGAGCGGTTCGCAGGTGAGCGGGTCCATCGCCCCGACCGTGTGGAAGCGGTCCTCCTCGTGGGCGAGGGCGGGCTCGAAGCCGCGGCCCTTCTCGGTGAGGCAGTGCACGAGGACGGGTCCGTGGAAGCGTTTCGCGCGCCGCAGAGCGGACTCCACGGCCCGCTGGTCGTGCCCGTCGATCGGCCCGACGTACTTCAGGCCCAGGTCCTCGAACATGCCCTGCGGCGCGAACGCGTCCTTGAACCCCTTCTTCGCGCCGTGCAGCGACTCGTACAGGGTGTGCCCGACCAGCGGGGTGCGCAGCAGTACGTCCTTGCCCCAGGCCAGGACCTGTTCGTAGCCGTCGGTGGTGCGCAGGGTGGCGAGGTGGTTGGCGAGGCCGCCGATGGTGGGTGCGTAGGAGCGTTCGTTGTCGTTGACGACGATGATCAGCGGGCGGTCCTTGGCGGCGGCGATGTTGTTCAGCGCCTCCCAGGCCATGCCGCCGGTCAGGGCCCCGTCGCCGATGACGGCGACGACGTGGCCCCGTTCGCCCCGTACCTGCCGGGCCTTGGCGAGTCCGTCGGCCCAGCCGAGCGCGGTGGAGGCGTGGCTGTTCTCGATGACGTCGTGCTCGGACTCCTCGCGCGACGGATAGCCGGAGAGTCCTCCCTTGCCGCGCAGTTTGGAGAAGTCCTGCCGGCCGGTGAGCAGTTTGTGCACGTAGCTCTGGTGTCCGGTGTCCCACAGGATGCGGTCGACGGGGGATTCGAAGACCCGGTGCAGTGCGACGGTCAGTTCCACCACGCCCAGGTTGGGCCCGAGGTGACCTCCCGTCCTGGCGACCGCGTGCACCAGGAACTCCCGTATCTCCTCGGCCAGTTCGCCGGTCTCCTCGGCGGTCAGCGCCTTCAGGTCGCGTGGTGTCCGGATGTTCTCCAGGAAGGTCACGCTCGGGCCCCCTCTCGGTTCCCTGCTGATCAGCTCACGGTGACGGCCGGTTCGCCGGCCCCCGCACCGTCCTTCTCCATCTGTTCGGCGATCTTCATCGCCTCCTCGATGAGGGTCTCGACGATCTTCGACTCGGGGACGGTCTTGATGACCTCGCCCCGGACGAAGATCTGTCCCTTGCCGTTGCCGGAGGCGACCCCCAGGTCCGCCTCCCGCGCCTCACCGGGACCGTTGACGACGCAGCCCATGACGGCGACGCGCAGCGGTACCTCCATGCCGTCCAGACCGGCCGTGACCTCGTCGGCCAGCTTGTAGACGTCGACCTGCGCGCGCCCGCACGACGGGCAGGAGACGATCTCCAGGCGGCGTTGCCGCAGCCCCAGCGACTCCAGGATCTGGATGCCGACCTTGACCTCCTCGGCGGGCGGGGCCGACAGCGAGACCCGGATGGTGTCGCCGATGCCCTCGCTCAGCAGCGCGCCGAAGGCGACCGCCGACTTGATCGTGCCCTGGAAGGCCGGACCGGCCTCGGTGACGCCGAGGTGCAGCGGGTAGTCGCACTGGGCCGCCAGTTGCCGGTAGGCGTTGACCATGACGACCGGGTCGTTGTGCTTGACCGAGATCTTGATGTCGCGGAAGTCGTGCTCCTCGAAGAGCGACGCCTCCCACAGCGCGGACTCGACCAGTGCCTCGGGGGTGGCCTTGCCGTACTTCTGGAGCAGCCGCCGGTCCAGGGAGCCCGCGTTCACCCCGATGCGGATCGGGGTGCCGTGGTCCTTCGCCGCCCTGGCGATCTCCCTGACCTTGTCGTCGAACTGCTTGATGTTGCCCGGGTTGACCCGCACCGCCGCGCAGCCCGCCTCGATCGCGGCGAACACGTACTTCGGCTGGAAGTGGATGTCGGCGATCACCGGGATCTGCGACTTCCTGGCGATGGTCGCGAGGGCGTCGGCGTCGTCCTGGGTGGGGCAGGCCACCCGGACGATCTGGCACCCTGACGCCGTCAGCTCGGCGATCTGCTGGAGCGTGGCGCCGATGTCCGAGGTGCGCGTCGTCGTCATCGACTGCACCGAGACGGGCGCCCCGCCCCCGACCGCCACCGGTCCGACCTGGATCCGCCGGGAGCGCCTGCGCTCCGCGACCGGCCGGACCGGTACCTCGGGAAGGCCCAAGGAAACGGCGGTCATGATGTCACCCGCGGCTTTCCGTGAAGGTCTCGCGCGCGGCCCGCAGCGACTGTTTGAGCGAGCCCATGGTCGCCAGTACGGCGGTGGGCTCGTAACCGCAGTGCGCCATGCAGTTGGCGCACCGCTCGTCCCGGCCGCGGCCGTAGGAGTCCCAGTCGGTGTCCTCGATGAGCTGCCGGTACGTGGGCACGTAGCCGTCGCTCATCAGGTAGCAGGGCTTCTGCCAGCCGAAGAGCGAGTAGCTGGGGATCGCCCAGGCGGTGCACGGGAAGTCGACCTTGCCCTCCAGGAAGTCCAGGAAGAGCGGGGACTGGTTGAGCCGCCAGCGCCTGCGGTTGCCGCCCGAGAACGCCTTCTTGAACAGCTCGCGGGTCTGCTGGACGCCGAGGAAGTGCTCCTGGTCGGGGGCCTTCTCGTAGGCGTAGGCGGGCGAGAGCATCATCTCGTCGACCTTGAGGTCGTCGTTGAGGAAGTTGAGCACCTCGATGACGGTCTGCGGGGTGTCGGTGTTGAAGAACGTCGAGTTGGTGGTGACGCGGAAGCCACGCCGCTTGGCCTCCTTTATGGCCGCCACCGCCTCGTCGAAGACGCCCTCCTTGGCCACCGACTCGTCGTGCCGCTCGCGCAGCCCGTCGACGTGCACGGCCCAGGCGAAGTACGGCGAGGGCTTGAACTTGTCCATCTTCTTGCGCATCAGCAGCGCGTTCGTGCACAGGAAGACGAATTTCTTCTTGGCGATGAGCTGCCGCACGATCTCGTCGATCTGCGGGTGCATCAGCGGCTCGCCGCCGGCGATGGACACCATCGGCGCACCCGATTCGAGCACCGCGCCCACCGCCTGGGCCACGGGCATGCGCTGTTTGAGCACCCCGGCCGGGTGCTGGATCTTGCCGCAGCCCTCGCACTTGAGGTTGCACGCGAAGAGCGGTTCCAACTCGACCAGCAGCGCGAACTTGTCCCGCTTACGCAGCTTCTGTTCAAAGAGATAGGTAGCGACCTTGACGGTCTGGCGCAGCGGCATGGCCATCTGGCTCACCTCCGGGGGAGCAGCGAAGAACGGTGCCATTCGAAGAAAGCGGGAAGTACGGAACGAAGGACACGGAAAGCAGATATTCCACCGCGCACCGTGCCGATACGGACGAGTTCATGCTCTGGAGCGTCCACGACCACCCGGACGGCCGCAACCGCGCGTGCGCCCACCCGCATGGCGCTGTGGAGCGTGGCCGCCGACTCCATGTCGGCCGCGATCGCGCCGGTGGCGAGAAGCGCCCCCCGTTCGGGGCCGCGGACCACGTGGTCGGACCCGGCGAGCGGGCCCCGGTGGACGGTACGCCCGGGCAGCGTACGGGTGAGTTCCCCGGCCAGCAGATCGGTGCCGGCGCACGCGGTGACGCCGCGGGGGTCGCGGGTCTCCTCGGCGACCACCAGGTCACCCGGATGCATGCCGGGGGCGAGCCCGGCGCAGAACCCGGTGGCCAGGACGGCCGCGGCGCGCAGCGCCGGGTCGCCGAGCACCCGGGTGACCGAGCGTTCGGCGGCCTTCGGCCCCATGCCCGTGCGCAGCACGGTGACGGGCCCGCCGGCGCCGCCGTGGTCGCCGCTGCGCAGGGCGAGGTGCTCGATGCCGAGCGCGCAGGCGATCAGCAGCGGGACCGCGACGGGCTGATCGGTCATGCGCGCCCCGCCGTCTGGGCGAAGGGTTCGCCGTGGACGTAGCGGCCGAGCGCGGTGAGCGGGAAGACCTGCCGGTAGAGGTGGTAGTTGATGGAGAAGTCCCAGGGGAAGCCGGTGCCGGTGAAGTAGGGCTCGTCCCAGGAGCCGTCCTCGTGCTGCGTGGCGGCCAGCCACTCGACGCCGCGCTCGACGGCCTTGGACGTCCGCTCCCCCGCGGCGAGCAGCGCCATCAGGGCCCAGGCCGTCTGGGAGGCGGTCGAGGCGCCCCGGCCGCTCCACTCGGGCACGTCGTGGTACGAGCGCAGGTCCTCGCCCCAGCCGCCGTCCTCGTTCTGGACGGTCTCCAGCCAGGCCACGGCGCGGCGGATCGCGGGGTGCGAGCCGGGCAGCCCGGCGGCGGTCAGGGCCGGCACCACGGACCCGGTGCCGTACACGTAGTTGACGCCCCAGCGGCCGAACCAGGAGCCGTTGGCCTCCTGCTCGGCGAGCAGCCACTCGATGCCCCGGCGGGTGCGCGGGTCGTGCGCGTAGCCCTCCACGGCGAGCATCTCCACGACGTGCGCGGTGACGTCCGCGGACGGCGGGTCGATGACCTCGCCGAAGTCGCAGAACGGCAGGCGGTTGGGGAAGGCGCTGGTGTTGTCGACGTCGAAGGCGCCCCAGGCGCCGTTCTTCGACTGCATGCCCAGGTTCCAGCGGACCCCGCGTCCGATGGCCCCCTCGACCCGCTCGGGGTCGTGGTGCCTGACCCGGCGCAGCGCGAGGGCGACCTCGGCGGTGTCGTCGATGTCCGGGTAGTTGTCGTTGTGGAACTCGAACGCCCAGCCGCCCGGCGGCAGTTGGGGGCGCTTGACCGACCAGTCGCCCTTGCGGACGATCTCCTCGCCGAGCATCCAGTCGGCGGCCTTGACCAGTTGCGGGTGGTCGGCGGGCACCCCGGCGTCGGCGAGCGCGATCGTGGCGAGACAGGTGTCCCACACGGGTGACTGGCACGCCTCGATCATCCGGGCGCCGTCCTCGCGCCAGACGGCGAAACGGTCCAGCGAGCCGAGCCCGGCGCGCATCACCGGGTGGTCCAGGTCGTAGCCGAGCAGGTGCAGCGCGATGACCGAGTAGACGGCGGGCGGCTGGATGCCGCCCCAGCAGCCGTCGTTCTCCTGGCGCTCGATGATCCAGCGGGCGGCGGAATTTATCGCGGCCCGGCGCAGCCTGCGCGAGGCGACCCTGCGGTAGCCGTGCAGCACCTTGTCCAGGCGCTGGAAGACGCCGTCCCAGCTCGCCGCCGGGGCGAACGGACGGACCGGGTTGGGGTTGCCCGCGTCGACGTGCAGCTCGTCGAGCGGGAAGGGAGCGGGCCGCACCGGGCGTTTGGCGGAGACGATGGTCAGCGGCACGATCGTCTGGCGCGCCCAGCAGCCGAAGTCGTAGATGTTGAGCGGCATCCACTTCGGGAAGTAGATGAGCTCCGGCGGGAGTTCGGGCAGGTCCTCCCACTTCCACCAGCCGAAGAGGGCGAGCCAGATGCGGGTGAAGACGCGGGACGCGGCGACCCCGCCGCGCTCGCGGATCCAGGCGGACGCGCGTGCCATGTGCGGGTCCTCGGGGCGGTCCCCGGCCAGCCGCAGGGCGACGTACGCCTCGATGGTGGTGGAGAGTTCGCCGGGTCCGCCGTAGAAGGTGGCCCAGGTGCCGTCCGCGCGCTGCTCGCCGCGGATGAACAGGGCGGCGGCTTGGGTGGTCTGCTCGTCGCGCACGCCCAGGAACTGGCGGAGCAGCAGGTCTTCGGCGTCCATCGTGACGTTGGTCTCGAGGTCGCCCTTCCACCAGCCCTGGGCGTCCTGCCGGGCGAGCAGGAAGTCGGTGGCGCGCCGTACGGCCCGCGTGGCGGCCTCGGTGGTACCGGCCGTGCCCGCCGCCCGCGGGAGCGTGTCGTTGGTCCGGACTGAATCGCTGGCCGAGGCAGCGCGGGGCGGCAGGGCTCCGGTGCTTCCGTCGGTCGTCGCTGTCATGGCTTCCCCTTCGTGCAGTGGTACGTCTCTGCTGTGGGTCCGCCGTCGGCCGGTGGCTCTTGGCTGCCGCTCCCCGCCGCTCACGCTGGAGGAGAGCTGGAGGAAGGCACCGGCCGGCGACTACGCGAGGTGTATTCGACCGATAGTGATCATCTCTTCCGTACGACGACGAAATCGGCGAGCGCCACGAGCTGGTCCCGCACCTGGTCCGGCATGTCGACCGTGTCCAGGGCCTCGATGGCGATCGTGTGCTGGCGGCGGGCCTCCCCGGCGGTCCACTCGCGGCCGCCCGCCTCCTCGATGAGGGCCGCGCGGCCGGCGAACTCCTCCTCGGAGAAGTTCTCGAAGTCGCTGCTCTTGGCGTCGGCCGCGAGCAGTTCCCCGAGCCGCTCGGAGGCGGGGCCGCCCGCCGCGAGCGCCGCCACCACCGGCAGGGACTTCTTGCGCTGGCGCAGATCGCTCCAGGTCTGCTTGCCGGTGGACTCCGGGTCGCCCCAGATGCCGAGGAGGTCGTCGACGGCCTGGAAGGCCAGGCCGAGGTGGTAGCCGTACTTCTCCAGGGTGTCGGCCGTGCGGTCGTCCGCGCCGCCGAGGACCGCGCCGATGGAGCAGGCGCAGGCGAGCAGGGCGCCCGTCTTGTTGCCCTCCATCTCCAGGCACTCCTCGACGGTGACCCGCTCGCGGTGCTCGTAGGAGATGTCCTGGGCCTGGCCGTCGATGAGGGCGCGGGTGGCGGTGGTCAGCCGCCGGGTGGCGCGCCCGGCCTCGGCGGTGCCGAGTTCCAGCAGGATCTCGTTGGCCAGCGCGAACAGGGCGTCGCCGACCAGGATGGCCTGGGCGGGGCCGTGCACCTTCCAGACGGTGTCGCGGTGGCGGCGCTGTTCGTCGCCGTCCATCAGGTCGTCGTGCAGCAGCGAGAAGTTGTGCACCAGCTCGACCGCCACCGCGCCGGGGACCCCCACCTCGGGCGCGGCGCCCGCCGCCTGGGCGGACAGGACGGCGAGGGCGGGGCGTACGGCCTTGCCGCCGTCGCCGTCGGCGGGGTTGCCCGCGGCGTCGATCCACCCGAAGTGGTAGGCGGCGACGGTGTCCATGGGGGGCGCCAGCCGGTCGACGGCCGCGCGCAGCACCGGGGTGGCCAGGGTCCGGCCGCGCTCCAGCAGCGCGGTCACGTCCACCGCTGACCTCCGGGCGGCCGGATCGGCCGGGGGCACAGTGGGCACAGTTACTCCTCTTGTTTCGGTACCGGGAATGTGGGGGCCGGTGCCGTGCAGGTTCAGCGTCATGCGGCCTCCTCGAAGAGTCCGAGGAGGTGGTCGCGGGGGCGGCCCAGGGTGTCCAGTGCGGCGCGCGCCGCACTGACACCGCTGCGGACGGCGCCCTCCATGGTCGCGGGCCACCCGGTGGCGGTCCACGAACCGGCCAGCCAGAGGCCGGGGGCCCGGGTGCGGGCGCCGGGCCTGAGCCGTCCGACACCGGGGGTGGGGGCGAACGTGGCCGTGCGCTCCCGGGTCACGAAGAAGTCGCGCACCTCGGCGCCGCGGGTGCCGGGCAGCAGCCGCCGGAGTTCGGGCAGGTAGCGCTCGCGCAGCTCGGCGACGGGTGCGTCGATCTCGTCCTGGGCGGCGGACTGGGACAGGGCCAGGTACTGGCCGTCGGTGAGCCCGGAGGCCTCGGTGCGGTCGAAGACCCACTGCACCGGGGAGCCGATCGCCGCGAAGAACGGCCGGCGCAGCACCGTGCGGTCGTAGACGACGTGCACGTTCAGGATGGGGGCGGTGCCGATCTCCAGGAGCCGTCCGGGGGCGTCGAGCGCGCCCGCGGGCAGCAGGTCGTGCGTCTCGCGCTGCGGTACGGCGAGCACGACGGTGTCCGCGTCGATCCGCTCGCCGGGAACCGACACGCTCCAACGCCCGTTCTCGTAGGGGGAGACGGAGGTGACGCGTGTTCGCAGTTCGGTACGCACGCCCGCGGAGTCGAGCGCCTTGCGGGCCAGCCGGTCGTGCAGTTCGCCCAGCGGGACGCGCGCCCAGCCGATGTCGGCGGCGCCCTGGTCGGACAGCAGACCGGTCTTGAACACCATCGCGGCGAGGGCGAGCGAAGCGTCGCCCGCCACCGCGTTGAGGGTGGCGACCCCCACCAGGTCCCACAGTGCCTCGATCGCCCGCTCCGACTGACCGTGCCGGGCGAGCCAGCCGCCGAAGTCCTCTGCGTCCAGGGCCGGATCGGCGAGGTCCAGGCTCTTGAGCGCCAGTGCGGCGCGGCCGACCCTGGCGCGTTCGGCGAGCGAGAGATGCGGGTAGGTGGCGAGGCTCTTCGCCAGATGCAGCGGTACGGGCAGGGCGGTGCGCCCGATCCTGCCGAGCCGCCTGCCCTCGTGTCCCGCCGCGTCGAGAACGGGCACGTCGAGACGATCCTGCAACGGCGCGAGGGCTGCTCCTTCGATGCGGTCGAGGAACCAGCGGTAGGCGGTGCAGCAGCGCAGATAGACGTGCTGGCCGTTGTCGACGGTCAGCGCGCCGCGCCGGAAGGAGAAGGCGAGTCCGCCGAGCCGCGGCCGGCCCTCCAGGAGGGTCACCCGTACTCCGGCGTCGGCCAGCGCGAGCGCGGCGGTGATGCCGGCGAGCCCGCCGCCGACCACGACGGCGGTCGGCCGCCCGGGGCGGCCGGGGGTGTTCGCGCCCGGTCCCGCGGCCTGCGTCCCCTCCGTCATCGCGACCCCTCCTCCACGGCCGGACCGCGGTGCTTGAACGGTGCACGGCCGGTCGTTGCAGTCAGGGACGCCCCTCGACTCCGGAGGGTTGCCTGCCGTTTTCCGGGTACGGAGTCACCCCGGCCCAGACGGTCCATCAGACACGCCTCCGGACGGTCCGGCGGGAGACGTGCCGCGCGTCGAGCCCGGACAGCCCGCGGACGGCGACGTACGCCTTCTCGCGGCCGGGCAGGGAGACGCGGCCGCGCAGTACGGCCTCCGGCTCGCGCTCGATGCGGTCGAGCAGCCGGCGGTAGATCCCGGCCATGGCGGCGACACAGGCGCCGCTGCGCCGGTCCAGCATCGGCAGGAGCCGGTAGCCCTCGGCGAAAAGGGTGCGGGCCCGACGCACTTCGAAGTGCACGAGGCCCGCGAAGTCCGAACCGGCGGGTGGATTCGGCCCGGCGAACCCGCCCGAGCAGCCGAATTTGGCGAGGTCGTCGGCGGGCAGATAGGTCCGCCCGCCCTCGGCGTCCTCGCGCACGTCCCGCAGGATGTTGGTGAGTTGCAGCGCGAGCCCGAGGGTGTCGGCGTACTCGGGGGCGCGCTCGGCGCCGGGCGCGCCCGGTTCGGTCCCGAAGACGCCGAGCGAGAGCCGCCCGATCGCGCCGGCCACGCACCGGCAGTACACCTTCAGGTCGTCCCAGGTCTCGTAGGTCTCGCCGCGCACATCCATCAGGACGCCGTCGATGAGCTCGTCCAGACCGCCCAGCGGGATCGGGAAGTGCCGGGCGGCGTGGCTGAGCGCGACGGCCACCGGATCGGTGTCGTCCTCGTCCACCGCGCCCTCGCGCACCCGGGCCAGCAGCGCCCGGGTGTCCTCGAGCCGGCTCGTCTTGATCTCCGGCGCCAGCGCGCCGTCACCGATGTCGTCGACGCGCCGGGAGAACGCGTAGAGGGCCGACATCGCGCGGCGCTTGGGCGTCGGCAGAAGTCTGATGCCGTAAGCGAAGTTGCGGGCCTGTTGGCCGGTCACCGTCTCGCAGTAGCTGTAAGCGGCGAGTACCGGTGCGGACGCCTGCTGTTCGGACTCCACGCTCCGGATCACCCCTCTCCTCGCAGAGTCGCCGCCACCGCGCGCAGCAGCCTGAGCCTGCCGGGCTTGGGCGGGCCGGGAAGTACGTCGAAATGGGCGGCGGCGATCGAGTCGATCGCCGCTCGTCCCCCCGCCACGAACCCCGCGAGCAGCAGCCGCAGTCTGCCGTGCACGCTACCCACGAGGGGGGCGCCTTCATTCAGGAGAAGCGAGGCGCGTTCCGCTTCGTACGCGACGAGCGCGCGCACCGATGCGCCCGCGGTGGCTGTGGCGAGGTCCGCCTCCTGCACACGGAACCGCTTCATGTCCTCGGCGGGCAGGTACACGCGGTCGCGCGCGAGGTCCTCCGCCACGTCCTGGAGGTGCTCGACGATCTGGAGCGCCGTGCACACGGCGTCGGAGCGGCGGACGCGCTCGGGGGTCGAGGTACCGGTGACGGCCAGGACCAGACGGCCGACCGGGTTGGCGGACAGCTCGCAGTAGGCGAGCAGGTCGTCGTAGGTCTCGTAGCGCCCCACGAGCTGGTCCTGGCGGTTGGCCGCGATCAGCCCGAGGAAGGGCTCGGGGGTGAGTCCGGACCGGCGGACGGTGGGCTGGAGCCTGCGCAGCAGCGGGTGGCGCGGGGTGGCGTCGAAGACCCGGTGGAGGTCGGCCTCGAAGGCGTCGAGGAGCAGCAGCCGGTCGCCGGCGTCCCCGGGGTCCACGCCGAGCAGCCGGGCGTCGGCGCCGCCGGGGGCCAGATCGCCGTCCCCGATGTCGTCGACCAGACGGGCGAAGCCGTACACGGCCATGAGGTCGTCGCGCCAGGCCCTGGGCAGGAAGAACGGTGCCACCGGGAAGTTCTCGTGGGCGGCCTTGTCGAGCGTGCCGCGCTCCGGATCGCCGGCGCGCGCCGTCCCGGCTTCAGTCACCGCCGGCCGCCCGGCGCGGGGACGGCACATGCTGCGCGGAGCCCGAGAGTTTCCGTAGCCATTGCCGTCACATCTCCCGTTCTACACTGCCGACCCAAATCATCCCATTTCGGACACGCTACCCGGCGGACGCGCGGTCCGCCGGTGCCGGGTGTCGCGCGGTATGGCCCTACTTGCCGCGAATCGAGACCGGTACAGCTTACGTTGTACAACGCGACGCCCCGCGCCGGGGTGTCCCGCGCATCACAAGAACACACCGATTGGCCTCAAGATTCCTGTGCGGAGCGGAAGTTGGGATTCTCTTTGCATAGTGCACCTATTTCGGCGCGCCCCTGCCCGACAGGACACCACCGGGGTCCTTCCGGTTGCGCGGAAGAACCCCGCGGGACTACTCCCGGCGGGGTTCTTCGGGTACGCGACCGTGTGCGCGAGGGAAGCCGGACGGGACTACTTGCCCGTGAACTTCTCGTACTCCTTGAGCACCTCTTCGGTGGGGCCGTCCATGCGCAGCTCGCCGCGCTCCAGCCACAGCACCCGGTCACAGGTGTCACGGATCGACTTGTTGTTGTGGCTGACCAGGAACACCGTCCCGGCCTCCTTGCGCAGCTCGCGGATGCGGGCCTCGGAGCGCTTCTGGAACTTGCGGTCGCCGGTCGCGAGCGCCTCGTCGATCATCAGCACGTCGTGGTCCTTGGCCGCCGCGATGGAGAACCGCAGCCGGGCCGCCATGCCGGAGGAGTACGTCCGCATCGGCAGGGTGATGAAGTCGCCCTTCTCGTTGATGCCCGAGAAGTCGACGATGTCCTGGTAGCGCTCGCGGATCTGCTCCCGGGACATGCCCATCGCGAGGCCGCCCAGGATGACGTTCCGCTCGCCGGTCAGGTCGTTCATCAGGGCCGCGTTCACGCCGAGCAGCGAGGGCTGGCCGTCGGTGTAGACCTTGCCCTTCTCGGCGGGCAGCAGTCCGGCGATGGCCCGCAGCAGGGTGGACTTGCCGGAGCCGTTGGAGCCGATCAGGCCGATCGCCTCGCCGCGGTAGGCGGTGAAGGAGACGCCCTTGACGGCGTGCACCTTGCGCACGCCCCGCTCCTCGCCGCGCTTGAAGATGCGGCTCAGCGCCGCGGTCGCGCTGCCCTTGCCGGTCTTGGCGCCGTTCACGCGGTAGACGATGTGCAGCTCGTCCGCGATGACGGTCGGGACGTGGGAGTCGGTCCGCTGCTCAGCCACGGCCGTACCTCTCTTCCGCCTTCCAGAAGTACACGAAACCGCCGACCGCCACGAGCACGGCCCAGCCGCCGGCGACCGCCCAGACGTGCGGCGGCAGGTTCCCGGAGCCGTACCCGTCGATGAGCGCGAAGCGCATCAGGTCCATGTAGATCGCGGCCGGGTTCCACTGGAGGATGTCGGCGATCCAGGCCGGCTTGTCCTCCAGCATGATCGGGATGGAGAACATGACACCGGACGCGTACATCCAGGTCCGCATCACGAACGGCATCAGCTGGGCGAGGTCCGGCGTCTTGGCACCCAGCCGGGCCATGATCATCGCGAGGCCGGTGTTGAAGAGGAACTGGAGCGCGAGGACCGGCACGATCAGCAGCCAGGACAGACCCGGGTAGCTGCCGAACCCGATCGCCACCAGGAACAGCACGATCATCGAGAACAGCAGCTGCTGGAGCTGCTGCAAGGAGAACGAGACGGGCAGCGCGGCGCGCGGGAAGTGCAGCGCCCGGACCAGGCCGAGGTTGCCGGAGATCGCCCGGACCCCGGCCATCACCGAACTCTGGGTGAAGGTGAAGACGAAGACACCGGTCACCAGGAACGGGATGTAGATCTCGCGGTTCATGCCGCGGTTCGCCTTCAGGATCAGGCCGAAGATCAGGAAGTACACGAGCGCGTTCAGCAGCGGGGTCGCCACCTGCCACAGCTGGCCGAGCTTGGCCTGGCTGTACTGGGCGGTGAGCTTCGCCTGCGAGAAGGCGAGGATGAAGTGACGGCGCCCCCAGAGCTGCCGGACGTACTCGGCGAGCCCGGGCCGGGCGCCGCTCACCGCGAGCCCGTACTTGGCGGCCAGCTCGCCCGCGCTCAGCCCGTCGTCGGGCGACGGTCGGTCGCTCACCGCGACTCCGCCGTCATGCGTTGTCTCACTCACAAGTGGAAACTTTCGTCCTCAAAAGTACGCAGCCTGATCGGGCCCGGTCGTCAAGCCAGGGACCGGGGTACGGCCGAATGCTCTCAGATATCGAGCTTGTCAGATGACGGGAGGTCGGCCCAGTCGCGTCAGGCGCCACACCGTACGCCACTTCATCGGGCGCCGGGGCCCGCAGGGGCTGGTCCAGCCCTCCCGGAAACCGCCGAACCATGCCTTCAGGGCCGGGCCCGAGGGGCGGCGGAGGAGCGTGAGGAGGAGCCAGACGCCGAGGTAGACGGGGACGAGGAGGGCGGGCAGGTTCCGCCGGGCCAGCCAGACGCGGTTGCGCGCCACCATGCGGTGGTAGACCGCGTGCCGCGAGGGGGCGGTGGTGGGGTGGTACAGCACCATGTCCGACCGGTAGTCGATCATCCAGCCGGCGTCGAGGGCCCGCCACGCGAGGTCGGTCTCCTCGTGGGCGTAGAAGAACTCGTCCGGCAGCCCGCCGACCTCGGCGAGGACCGCGGTGCGGACGGCGTTGGCGCCGCCGAGGAAGGTGGTGACGCGCGAGCTGCGCATCGGGTCGGCGGCCCGCAGCCGGGGCACGTGCCGCCGCTGGGTCTCGCCGGTCTCCGGGTCGGCGATCCGGAAGCTGATGATGCCGAGCTCCGGGTCCGACTCGAACGCCCGGCGGCACAGCTCGGCGGTGTCGTGCCGGGCGAGCAGGCCGTCGTCGTCCAGGAAGAGCAGGACGTCCACGCCGGTGCCGCCGGGGCCGAACGCCTCGATGCCGACGTTGCGGCCGCCGGGGATGCCGAGATTCTCGGGGAGTTCGATCGTACGGACGCCCTCGGGGACGTCCGGGACGGGCGAGCCGTTGCCGACCACGACCACCTCGACCGGGTCGCCGTCCTGCTTGGCGACCGAGTCGAGGAGGGCGCGGAGTTCGTCGGGGCGGTTGCCCATCGTGATGACGACCGCGCCGACCTTCGTCACGGTGCTCACTTCAGCCTGCTCGAGGCGAGGATGGACACCAGGTGCAGCAGGGTCTGGAGCAGTGCGATGCCGGCCAGCACCGCGACGCCGAGCCGCGAGAAGAACAGGTCGTCCCTGACCGTGTCCACGATCGCCAGGACCAGGATCAGCAGGGACGCCTCGATCCCGAGGACCAGGCGGTGGAACTGGAGGGCCGAGGCGGCCCGGCGGGCCAGCGCCAGACCGGAGGAGCGCGGCGCGGACGCCGACTCCTTGACCGGCTCCTTGCCGGTCTGGTGCCGCGCGACGCCGACGAGGTCGGTCTCGGCCTTGATCAGGATGGCGCCGAGGGCGGCGAGGGTGCCGAGGAACGCCCACAGCCAGTCGATCCGGCCGGTGCCGAACAGGTCGGCGGCGCGCAGTCCGAAGCCGACGAGCACGGCGGCGTCGGTGAGGTACGCGCCGACCCGGTCCAGGTAGACCCCGGCGAGCGAGTACTGCTTGCGCCAGCGGGCGATCTCGCCGTCGACGCAGTCGAGGAGCAGATAGAGCTGGACCGCCACCACGCCGAGCACGGCACCGGGGATGCCGGGTATCAGCAGGGCCGGTGCGGCGAGCACGCCGCAGACGGTCATCAGGTAGGTCAGCTGGTTGGGCGTGACCCGGGTGTTCACCAGGTGCCGGTCGACACGCAGCGAGATCTCGCGCATGTAGAGCCGGCCGCCCCAGTGCTCACCGCTCCGCCGGTCCTTCACCCCGGCGGGGTGGACGACCGGGCGGAGCTCAGCTACCGATGGCTTTTGCATAGTCGGCGTATGCGTCCCTGATCTGGTCGGTGGACAGGTCGAGGTGTTCGAGGATCGTGTAGCGGCCCGGCCGCGTCTGCGGGGCGAACTCCACGACCTGGACGAACTCGTCCGGGGTGAAGCCGATCTCCTCCGGCAGTACGGGCAGTCCGTGCCGGTGCAGCACGTCGGCCATGTTCGCCGACTCCTCGCGGGCGCCGCGCAGATACATCGCGAAGGCCGCGCCCATGCCGCACTGCTCGCCGTGGCTGGCCGCGCGCTTGGGGAAGAGCAGGTCGAAGGCGTGGTTGATCTCGTGGCAGGCGCCGGAGGCCGGGCGGGAGTCGCCCGCGACGGACATCGAGATACCGGTGAGCACCAGGCCCTCGGCGAGCACCTGGAGGAAGCCGTCGTCGCCGACGCCGCCCGGGTGCCGCAGTACGGCCTCGCCCGCCTGGCGCGCCATCGCGGCCGCGAGACCGTCTATCTGCTCGCCCTTCTCGCGGTTGGCGAGCTCCCAGTCCGCGACCGCGGAGATGTTGGACAGGGCGTCACCGATGCCGGAGCGCACGAAGCGGACCGGGGCCTCACGGATCACGTCGAGGTCGATGACGACGGCGATCGGGTTCGGCACACCGTAGGAGCCGCGGCCCGCGTCGTTGTCGAGGGTCGCCACCGGCGAGCACAGACCGTCGTGCGAGAGGTTCGTGGCGACGGCGACCAGCGGAAGGCCGATGCGCGCCGCGGCGAACTTCGCACAGTCGATGATCTTGCCGCCGCCCAGGCCCACGACCGCGTCGTAGCGCCCGGACTTCATGGCGTCCGCGAGCTTGATCGCGTCGTCCAGGGTGCCGCCGCCGACCTCGTACCAGGAGGCGCCGGGCAGCGCCGGGGCGAGCCGCTCGCGCAGCTTCGCCCCGGAGCCGCCGCTGATCGCGACGGCGAGCTTGCCGGAGTGCGAGATCCGCTGGTCGGCGAGGACACCCGCCAGATCGTCCAGGGCGCCCGGACGGATGTCGACGACGACCGGCGAGGGGATGAGCCTCGTCAGTACTGGCACGCGATCTCACGTCCCTTGGCGAGGTCGTCGTGGTTGTCGATCTCGACCCACTTGACGTCACCGATGGGCGCGACGTCGATGCGGAAACCGCGGTTGACGAGCTCCTGGTAGCCGTGCTCGTAGAACTGCTGCGGGTCCGTCTCGAAGACCGTCTTCAGCGCGTCGGCGAGCTCGTCGGCGGCCTCGCCCTCGATGAGCGTGACACCGATGTACTCACCGGTGGCCTCGGCCGGGTCCATCAGCTTGGTGATCTTCGTCATGCCCCCCTCGGGGCCGACGACGACCTTCATCTCCTCGTCGGCCAGGGACTTGACCGTGTCAAGGGCGAGGATGATCTTCTTGCCGTCGCCGCGGGCGGCGAGCAGGGTCTGCTCGACGGAGACCGGGTGCACGGTGTCGCCGTTGGCGAGGATCACCGAGTGCTTGATGGCGTCACGGCCGCACCAGAGGGAGTAGGCGTTGTTCCACTCCTCGGCCTTGTCGTTGTCGATCAGCGTGATCTTGACGCCGTACTTCTGCTCGAAGGCCTCGCGGCGCTCGTACACGGCCTCCTTGCGGTAGCCCACGATGATCGCGACCTCGGTCAGACCGATCTCGGCGAAGTTCTTCAGCGTGAGGTCGAGGACGGAGAGCTCGTTTTCGGTTCCCTCGCCCACCACGGGCACCAGCGCCTTGGGCAGCGTTTCGGTGTAGGGACGCAGACGCCGGCCGGCGCCGGCGGCCAGGACGAGGCCGATCATGCGGGTTCTCCTTCATCGTGTACGGCGGGTGCTCCTGCTGAGACCCAGAAGCGGATGCTCTCGAAGAGCACCACGAGTGCCACGAGCACGGCGAGGACCGTGAGCGCGACGGTGAAATCTGTGGCGGCGAGCAGTGCGGCCAGGGCCGTGACCAGCAGGGTCCTGCCCTCGTGGCCGCCGATCGCCCGCACCAGCCAGTGCGGCGGCGCGCCGGCGTCGCCGCGGATGCGGTACACCGTGTCGTAGTGATGGTAGGCGACCGCGGCCACCAGCCCGAAAGCCGCCGGAAGCGCTCCGTTCACATCCGCTTTCGCCGCCAGCAGCAGCACCGTGCCGTATTCGGCGGCCCGCAGGACCGGCGGCACCAGCCAGTCCAGCGGGCCGGTGAGCGGCCCGGAGACGGCGACGGCGGACAGCAGGGCGTAGAGGCAGGCGGCGCCGAAGACGATCCAGGAGCCGTAGCCCCCGAGCACGGCGCCGAGCACGAGCAGGGCGGCGCCGAGAGCGGCGAGCGCGGGTGCTCCGTAGCCGCCGCCGCGCCGCTTGCGGGCCAAGCTCCCGGCGAGCCAGCCGGAGTCGGCCAGGTCGGCGAGGGCCCGTGCGGCCCGCGGAGTGCGCTGTGCCTTGCGGGTCAGGGACCGCAGCACGCGGCCCGCCGTGGTGTACGTCGCGGCGAAGGCGCAGCCGATGAGCAGCGCGTAGAACGTGATGCGGGGCGTGGTCAGGGCCGTGAGGACCGCGATCATCGCCCAGCGTTCGCCGATGGGCAGCACGATCATGCGGCGCAGCCAGACGGTCCAGCCGACGCTGTCGAGCTTGTCCGACAGGGCGGCGGTGGGACTCGTATTGGCCGTGGCGTCGTGGTTCGCCTCGTTGAAGGAGAAGTCCACGACATGCCGGCAGGTCTGGAGGACCATCGCGCCGAGGGCGAGGGCCCACACGTCGTCGCCGCCGCGGGCCGCGCCGAGGGCGAGACCCGCGTAGTAGGCGTACTCCTTGGCGCGGTCGAAGGTCGCGTCGAGCCAGGCGCCGAGCGTGGAGTACTGGAGCGAATAGCGGGCGAGCTGTCCGTCCGTGCAGTCCAGGACGAAGGAGAAGAGCAGCAGCAGGCCCGCGGCGACGAAGCCGGCCCGGGTGCCGGTGGCCGCGCAGCCCGCCGCGATCAGCGCGGTGAGCAGCGAGGCGGTGGTGACCTGGTTCGGGGTCAGACCGCGGCGGGCGCACCAGCGGGCGAGGTAGCGCGAGTACGGGCTGATGCAGTGGGTGGTGAAGAAGCCGTCGCGGGACTTCACCGCGGTGCGCAGGCGTACGGCCTCGTCGTCCACGGCCGAGACCGCCTGCCGTGCCTCGTTGCGGGCCTGCGGGTCGGCGGGGACGGCGGCGACGAGGGTGCCGAGCTCGGGCCGGTGCACGGCGACGCCGTCGGCGTCGAGCACGGCCGCGACGCGGTCGGCGAGGCTGTCGACGAGGGTGGCGGAGGCGCCGTTCTGCTCCCCGGGGGTGAACCCGGGACAGCCGCCGCTCGCGGCCAGGCGCTCGCGGGCGACCGCGCGGGTCAGCTCCTGCCGGGCGCCGGCCTGGGCGGTGACGGCTCCGGGGATCGCGGCGACCGGGAAGCGCGGGTCGGTGAGGCCGAGGCGCAGCGCGTGCGGGTGGCCCACGAAGCGGGCGTCGACGATGGCGACCCGCCGGCCCGCCGGCACCGCGGCGAGGAGCGTCTCGGCGTCACCGGCGTCCGAGGCGACCCGCACGTCGAAGCCGAGGAGCCGCAGATCGCCCTCGAGCGACGATCCGGGGACCGGCTGACCGGTGAGGATGGCGGTCGACAGACGAACTCACTCCCTGGGTCCGGCGCGTCCGCGCCGGCATGTGCGTGGTGGGGTGGGCCCGCGCCTGCGGCGGCGGGCGGCATGTCGGCAGAGGTTATCGGATGTCGGGAAGCAGGTGTTCACCGGCCGTTCACGGCCCGCTCAACCCCTTCTGAAGGGCCGTCTCCGCCGCGATCATCATCGGTGATGCGGGGCCCGTGTCACAAACCGCGGTCCCAGACCGGCGCATTCACGGCAACAGGCGCGCCCGGTGGCGCACCGGCGCGGATGGGAGCGCACCGGAGCGCATCACCGCAGCCGGGACAGGGGGCTCAACAGGGACGAGCGGGGACGGGACGGACGAGGCGGCGCGGGCGGTGACCACAGGTCCGGCATAGGGTGGGCGCCCATGACATGGCTGATCACAGGCGGAGCTGGATACATCGGGGCGCACGTGGCCCGGGCGATGGCCGAGGCCGGGGAGCGCGTGGTCGTGCTCGACGACCTCTCGGCCGGGGTGCCGGGGCGGCTCCCGGAGGGCATTCCGCTGGTGCAGGGTTCGGCGCTGGACGGCGAACTGCTCAAGCGGGTCCTCGCCGAGCACGCCGTGACCGGGGTGGTGCACCTCGCCGCCCGCAAGCAGGTCGGCGAGTCCGTCGCCGAGCCGACGCGCTACTACCAGGAGAACGTGGGCGGTCTCGCCACCCTCCTCGAGGCCGTCGCCGGGGCGGGCGTGAGGCGCTTCGTCTTCTCCTCCTCGGCCGCCGTGTACGGCAATCCGGACACGGACCTCATCACGGAGGCCACGCCCTGCGCCCCGATGAGCCCGTACGGCGAGACGAAGCTCGCCGGTGAGTGGCTGGTGCGGGCGGCGGGCCGGGCCCACGGCATCGCCACCGTCTGTCTGCGCTACTTCAACGTGGCGGGCGCCGCCGCCCCGGAGCTGGCCGACACCGGGGTCTTCAACGTGATCCCGATGGTCTTCGACCGGCTCACCCGCGGCGAGGCGCCGCGGATCTTCGGCGACGACTACCCGACGCCGGACGGCACCTGCGTGCGCGACTACATCCATGTCGCCGACCTCGCGGACGCCCATCTGGCCGCGGCGCGGCGGCTGGCGGACGGCGCGGAGGGCGACCTCACGGTCAACATCGGCCGCGGCGAGGGGGTTTCGGTGCGCGAGCTGGTCACCCTCATCGGCGAGGTCAGCGGCGACCACCGGCCCGCGGTCGTCGAGCCGCGCCGCCCCGGCGACGCCCCCCGCGCGGTCGCCTCGGCCGGGCTGGCCGCCGCGGAGCTCGGCTGGACCGCGCGGCTCGGTGTACGCGAAATGGTGGAATCCGCCTGGCGCGGCTGGCAGCTCCACCGCCCCGCGAATCCGGCGGACTGACCGGGTCACGTCTCTGACCTGCGGAGCGTTTCCGCAGGTCAGAGCAGTTGACAACGGTGTTCAGTGCCGCGTTGCCGTAAGGGCGCCGCCCGTAGTTGACTGTGATCCCGGGCAGAGCACAGGAGGCGCTTGCAATGGGGGCTGGGCACGATCACGGGCACGCGCACGGCGCGCCTCCCACCGGCACGGCCGCGGCGGCGTACCGCGGACGGCTGCGGGTCGCGCTGTCGATCACCCTCGCCGTCATGGTGACCGAGATCGTCGGCGGCGTCCTCGCCGATTCGCTCGCGCTGATCGCGGACGCGGCGCACATGGCGACGGACGCGCTGGGCCTGGGCATGGCGCTGCTCGCGATCCACTTCGCGAACCTGCCGCCGAGCGTGAACCGCACCTTCGGCTACGCCCGCGCCGAGATCCTAGCCGCGCTGCTCAACTGTCTGCTGCTGCTCGGTGTCGGCGGCTACGTGGTGTACGAGGCGGTGCAGCGCTTCGTGACGCCCACCGCCACCGAGGGCGGGCTGACCATCGTGTTCGGTCTGATCGGCCTGGTCGCGAACATGATCTCGCTCACGTTGCTGGTGCGCGGCCAGCGGGACAGCCTGAACGTGCGCGGCGCGTTCCTGGAGGTCGCCGCGGACGCGCTGGGCTCGGTCGCGGTGCTGCTCTCGGCGGCGGTCGTGCTGACGACCGGCTGGCAGGCCGCCGACCCGATCGCCTCGCTCGCCATCGGCCTGATGATCGTCCCGAGGACCGTGAAGCTGCTGCGCGAGACCCTCGACGTGCTGCTCGAGGCGGCGCCCCAGGGGGTCGACATGGCGGAGGTGCGCTCGCACCTGCTGGCGCTGCCCGGTGTGCAGGACGTCCACGACCTGCACGCCTGGACCATCACCTCGGGGCTGCCGGTGCTGTCCGCGCACGTGGTGGTCGGCACGGACACCCTCAACGCCATCGGCAACGAGAAGATGCTGCACGAGCTCCAGAGCTGCCTGGGCCACCACTTCGACGTCGAGCACTGCACCTTCCAGCTCGAACCGAGCGGCCACGCGGAGCACGAGGCGGGGCTCTGTCACTAGCAACGGCACCCTTCGTACCGGTTCGCACTGATGTCGGCCCGCGTCCGGGGCGGTTCCTGGCCGCCGGCACCGGGAAATGATCAAGTGACCGGCCGTTGCCGCGGGCCGGCCGCCGCGCCCTCACCTGGGGGCGGAGCGGAACATGCGGGACACCATGGGTGCCCGGAGTGCCGGTTTCGTACGGCAGACTTGGTGCCCGAAGACCGATGCGAAGGATGCGTATGCCGACCACACCTGCCACCACGGCGCACAGTTCGTCGAACGGCACCACTGAAGCGATTCTGCTCGAACTGGTCGACGAGGACGGCACGACGATCGGCACGGCCGAGAAGCTCGCCGCGCATCAGCCTCCCGGCCAGTTGCACCGGGCGTTCTCGGTGTTCCTCTTCGACGAGCAGGGGCGGCTGCTGCTCCAGCAGCGCGCACTGGGCAAGTACCACTCCCCCGGCGTCTGGTCGAACACCTGCTGCGGGCACCCCTACCCGGGCGAGGCCCCCTTCGCGGCCGCCGCCCGGCGCACCTACGAGGAGCTGGGGGTGTCCCCGTCGCTGCTCGCGGAGGCCGGCACGGTGCGCTACAACCATCCGGACCCGGACTCGGGCCTGGTGGAGCAGGAGTACAACCATTTGTTCGTCGGTCTCGTCCAGACGCCGCTGCGGCCCGACCCGGAAGAGATCGGCGCCACCGCGTTCGTGTCCGCCGGGGAGCTGACGGAGCGGCATGCGCGTGACCCCTTCTCCTCGTGGTTCATGACCGTCCTGGACGCGGCGCGTCCGGCGGTCAGGGAGCTGACCGGGCCGTCCGCCGGCTGGTGAGCCCGCTCAGGCCGCCGGTTTGAGCGGCAGCGCGGCCCAGATGACCTTGCCGCCGCTCGCGGTGTGCTCGACGTCGCAGGCACCGCCCGCCTCCTTGGCGATCTCCCGCACCAGCAGCAGACCGCGTCCGCCGGTCTGCTGCTGGTCGGCCTCCAGGGCGGTCGGGCGGTAGGGGTGGTTGTCCTCGACGGAGACCCGCACCCATTCGGCGCCCACGGCCACCTCGACGGCGAGCGTCGGGGAGAGCAGCGCCGCGTGCAGGACCGCGTTGGTGACCAGCTCGGAAATGATCAGCAGCAGTCCGTGCACCAGGTCGTCCGAGGCGGGCACCCCTTGGCGGAGCAGCAGGTCCCGGACGGCGTGACGCGCCTGCGGTACGGAGGATTCGACGGCGGGCGCGGTGAACCGCCAGACCCCCTCGTACGGCAGCGGGCCCGGCCGTCTCCGGTCGGGGGGCCGTTCCCCGCCGCCTTCGGGGCGTGAGTGGGACCCCCGCCCGCCGTTCTCCATCGTCCGGTCTCCACCCTTGCGCTCGATTGTCACCACACGTCGAGTGTTGGTAACGCGCTGGTCCGGACCGAAGGACTGAACACAAGTCAGCAGGTATCGACGACTTCTGACCGTCCACGAACAGCCAAGTCGACAGAGAGACAAGACCTGTCTCCGCGATGCCGACTTCGTTAACTTTTCGGGTTGTACGGGTTGTACGGTCAGGCGCGGACCATACCGACGATCCGGCGTCCGCCGTAACCGGTCGCGATCAGGCCGAGGCCGTCGAAGAGCAGCGCGAGCGAGAAGAACGTACCGATGACGTACTTGCTGCCGCTCGGCCAGGAGGCGAGCACCAGGATGCCCAGGAGCAGGTCGAAGGCGCCCTGGACGAGTGTCCAGCCGAACTGCGGGCCGCGCGCCACCAGGCCGCCGGCCAGCCGGAACACCCCGCCGGTCAGGAAGAGCAGGGCCGCGAACATGGTCAGCGCCTGGGCGGCCGCCTCCGGCATCCGGATGATGACGACGCCGGCCGCGATGTTCAGGGCGGCCACCACGGCGCCGGCCCAGAAGAAGCCGGTGCCGCGCGCCTGGACCGCGTGCAGCAGGCCGACAACCCCGCCGATCAGCAGCAGCCAGCCGAACAGGAGCATCGACGTCAGCGTGGCGACGCCGGTGTAGATCAGCCCGAGCAGTCCGGCCAGCACCAGCAGGACGCCGAGCCCGGCGAGCAGTCCGAAGCCCCTGCGGAGCCTGGCGGGGTCGCCCTCGGTGGTGTTCTTGCCGGTCCTGGGCATCAGCGCCTCCTCGCGTGTGCCCCCTCACCGATCGTAAGGTCGCGGTGGGTGGATAGCATCCGGCGTATGGAGCCGCAGCTGCTGCACGACGTCGCCGACGGCGTCGCCACCGTCGTCGTCCACCATCCGGCCAAGCGCAACGCCATGACGGCCGGGATGTGGCGGGCGCTGCCGCCGCTGCTCGACGCACTGGCCGCCGACACCGCCGTACGCGCCCTGGTGCTGACCGGCGAGGGCGACACCTTCTGCGCCGGGGCGGACATCTCTGCGCTGCGCCAGGAGCCGGCCGAGGCGCAGGGTCTCGCGGCGCGGGCCGAGGACGCGCTCGCCGCCTTTCCCCGGCCGACGCTCGCGGCCGTGCGCGGCCACTGCGTGGGCGGCGGCTGCCAGCTCGCGGCCGCCTGCGATCTGCGGTTCGCCGAGGAGGGTGCGCTGTTCGGGGTGACGCCCGCCAAGCTCGGGATCGTCTATCCGGCGTCCGCCACCCGGCGGCTGGTGTCCCTGACGGGGCCCGCGACCGCCAAGTACCTGCTGTTCTCGGGCGAGTTGATCGGTACGGAGCGGGCGCTGCGGACCGGTCTGGTCGACGAGGTGCTGCCCGCGGGGCAGCTGGACAAGCGGGTCGCCGAGTTCACCCGGCTGCTGACCGCCCGGTCCCGGCTGACCCAGGCGGCGGCCAAGGAGTTCGCCGACGGGCGCACGGACCGGGACGCGTACTGGAGCGGGCAGGCGCGCGGCAGCGGCGACGCCGCGGAGGGCGTCGCCGCGTTCCTGGAGCGCCGGCCGCCCCGGTTCACCTGGACCGGCTGAGCCGCCGTCAGGTCAGGCTGAAGCGGCTGTTCGTCCGGAACTCCTCCACCAGGTGCGCCGGCGCCTTCTCCGGCGACCCGGCGTCGTAGGGCGGCTGCGGGTCGTACTCCGTCATCAGCTGTACGGCCTGGGCGTGTTCGTCGCCCGCGATCCGGCCGATCAGGGTCAGGCCCATGTCGATACCGGAGGAGACGCCCGCGGCGGTGACGTACTTGCCGTCGGTCACGACCCGCTCGCCGGTCTGCTCGGCGCCGTAGTGCCCGAGGAAGTCCAGGGCCAGCCAGTGCGAGGTGGCCCGGCGGCCCTTCAGCAGGCCCGCGGCGGCGAGCAGCAGGGAGCCGGTGCACACGGACGTCGTCCAGGTGCTGGTGGCGTCGGCGGCGCGCAGCCAGCGCAGCAGCGTCTCGTTCTCCGCCTGCTCCCAGGTGCCGGGCCCGCCCGGGACGACCACGATGTCCGGGTGCGGGACCTCGGCCAGGCTCCGGTCGGCGACGAGCGCCAGGTCGCCCGACTCGTTGCGGACCGGTCCGGCCTGCTCGGCGACGAAGACGGTCTCCGTGTCGGGCAGGCGGCCGAGGGTCTCGTACGGGCCCACGGCGTCGAGGGCGGTGAAACGGTCGTACAGGACGATGGCGAGCTGCATGAGAGGTCCCTTCGGTTTTCAGTGGACGGGGGCGGGGCGGAAGCGGCGGCGGTACTCGGCCGGGGACGTGCCCAGCGTTCTGACGAAGGCGCGGCGCATCGCCTCCGGGGTGCCGTAGCCGCTGGCGCGGGCGACCTCCTCGACGCCTTCGGTGGTGTCCTCCAGGAGCCGGCGGGCGTGTTCGACGCGGACCCGCTCGACATAGCGGCCCGGCGTCACCCCGGTCTCGGTCTGGAAGGCGCGGGCGAAGTGCCGGGGCGAGAGCCGGGCGCGGGCGGCGAGCGCTTCGACGCTCAGGTCGCCCTCGGGATGCTCGGTGATGAACTGCTGGACCTCGCGCAGCGGCTCGCGCCGGGCGGTCTGCACGGCGAGCTGGGCGCTGAACTGCGCCTGGTTGCCCGGCCGCCGCAGGAAGACGACCAGATGGCGGGCGACGGTCAGCGCGGCCTCGCGGCCGAGGTCCTCCTCCACCAGGGCGAGGGCGAGGTCGATGCCCGCGGTGACCCCCGCCGAGGTCGACACGGATCCGTCGCGCACGTAGATGGGGTCGGGGTCGACCTCGACGGCCGGGTGGTCGCGGGCCAGTCTGTCGCAGTAGGCCCAGTGGGTGGTCGCGCGGCGGCCGTCGAGGAGACCGGCCGCCGCCAGCAGGACCGCGCCGGTGCAGACCGAGACCAGCCGCTCGGCGCGCGGTCCGCGGGTGCGCAGCCAGTCGGTGATCCGCTCGTCGGGGTGCCGGGTGCCCTGGCCGCCCGGGACGAGCAGAGTGTGCGCGGCCGGGGCGTCGGCGAGCGCGTGGTCCGGGGTGAGGAGCAGGCCGCTGGAGGTACGGACGGGCGCGCCGTCCGGGGAGGCCGTACGGACCCGGTAGGTGCCGCCGCGGTACGCCTCGGCCCCGGTGAAGACCTCCACGGGGCCGGTGACGTCCAGGCTCTGGACGTGGTCGAAGAGGACGACCAGCACGGTTCGCATGGGTCGATTCTTCGCGGGAGCCGGTCATGACCGCAATGACGAGAACCCCACCTTTACTGCCATCGGGGCGATCCTTCCCTGCCGTCACGGCGCCCCCTTCCCGCCGTCGCGGCGTCCCCTTCCCGCCATGACCGGCGTCCCCTTCCCGCCATCACGGCGTCCCCTTCCCGCCATGACCGGCGGCCCTTTCCCGCCGGCACCGGCACCGCATTCCTGCCATCACCGGCGTCGCGGTTTCGCGCGTACTGACCAGTCGGTAATGTGCGTGTCATGACCTCTCCACTGCCGGAGCGCGCCGGGCGGCGCTGCCACAACGTGCTCAACCCGCTGCACTCGACGCTCTACTTCTCGCCGGACCTGGCACGCGAGCTGGCGGGTGTCGGGATCGACGACAACAGGGGCGCCTACTTCGCCGCGCGGTCCGCGGCCCTGGGCGCGGTGGGTCCCGGCACCGTGACGGCGACCTTCTACAACTTCAGCCACGACCTCGTCGCCAAGCACGTGCCGGAGGTGTGGCGGACCGCGTCCCCGGAGACCGTGCTCGCCGCCCGGCTGCGGGCGGCCGACGCGACGCTGCGGCGGCTGCTCGGCGAGGAGCTGATCGCCGCGGAGGAGACGGCCGAGGCGGCCGGGCTCGCGCTGCGGGCGACCGAGGCCTGCGCCAGGACCGCCCGGCCGCTGTACGCCGCCCACGCGGACCTGCCGGTGCCCGACGAGCCGCACCTCGCGCTCTGGCACGCGGCCACACTGCTGCGCGAGCACCGGGGCGACGGCCACCTCGCGGTGCTGCTCGCCGCGGGGCTCGACCCGGTGGAGGCGCTGGTCACGCACACCGCGACCGGCAAGGGCATGGCTCCGAAGTGGGCGCTCGGCACCCGGGGCTGGTCGCGCGAGGACTGGACGGCGGCCCAGGCCCGGCTGCGCGAGCGCGGACTGCTGGACGAGGCGGGCGAGCTGACCGAGGCCGGGGTGGCGCTGCGCCGGCAGATCGAGGCGGAGACGGACCGGATCGACCTGGCCCCGTACACGCATCTGGGCGCGGCCGGTGTCGAGCGGCTCACGGAGATCGCCAAGGGCCTGCTCTTCACCGCTCTCGGCAACGGCGCCTTCCCGGAGGACATGATCGGCAAGGAGTGAGACCGGCATGGAGTGAGACCCGCGAGGGCCGAGCGCCGGCAGGGACCGAGTGCCGTCTGCGCCGCGGCTCCGCGGGACGGGCGGCGGGGACGCGGGAGACCCGCGGGATTAAGGCGGCAACACAGAGGTACCCGTATGTCAACCGGCACCGCGTGAACCGCACCTCGCACCACGCAGTCGACCTCGTGCCGGTGGGACGAAAGGGGAAGCACGTGTTCCGAGCCATCGCAGACGTGTTGCGGCAGATCGGCGGCGCGATCGCCACCGTGGTGACGCTTCCGTTCCGGGCGCTGGCCCGGCTGTTCGGCGGCGCCTCGCACTCGACGCGCAGGGCCTGACGGACCCGGACCCGCCCCGACCGGGGAGCCGGACGCGACATCGCGTCCGGCTCCCGGCGTGTTCCGGCCCCGCCCTGATCCCCCGCTGTCGGCGCCACCTGCCACAATTGCCGCGCAACCTCAGTGGAGAAGGCGGTACGGGATCGTGACGACACCCGGGTCCAGCGCGGCCATGGCAGTAGGGTCCATCGAAGGCAGGATCGCCGAGGAGCTCGGCGTGCGGGAGCGACAGGTCAAGGCCGCGGTCGACCTGCTCGACGGCGGGTCGACGGTGCCCTTCATCGCCCGCTACCGCAAGGAAGCGACCGAGATGCTCGACGACGCGCAGCTGCGCACGCTCGAGGAGCGGCTGCGCTATCTGCGGGAGCTGGAGGAGCGGCGGACCGCGGTCCTCGACTCGGTGCGCGAGCAGGGCAAGCTCACCGAGGAGTTGGAGGCCCGGATCCGCGGCGCAGAGACGAAGGCCCGCCTGGAGGACATCTACCTGCCGTTCAAGCCCAAGCGGCGGACCAAGGCGCAGATCGCCCGCGAGGCGGGTCTCGAACCGCTGGCGGAGGGCCTGCTCGGCGACCCGTCGGTGGAGCCGCTGGCGGCGGCCGCCGCGTTCGTCGACGCGGACAAGGGCGTCGCCGACCCGCAGGCCGCGCTCGACGGCGCCCGCGCGATCCTCACCGAGCGGTTCTCGGAGGACGCCGACCTGATCGGCGAGTTGCGCGAGCGCATGTGGAAGCGGGGTCGGCTGGCCGCGAAGGTGCGGGACGGCAAGGAGGAGGCGGGCGCCAAGTTCGCCGACTACTTCGAGTTCGCCGAGCCGTTCACCGAGCTGCCCTCGCACCGCATTCTGGCCATGCTGCGCGGCGAGAAGGAGGAGGTCCTCGACCTCGTCCTGGAGCCGGAGGAACCGGCCGACCAGGCTGCGCAGCCCGGCCCGTCCTCGTACGAGGGGATCGTGGCGCACCGCTTCGGCATCGCCGACCACGGCAGGCCCGGTGACAAGTGGCTGAAGGACACGGTCCGCTGGGCGTGGCGGACCCGCATCCTGGTGCACCTCGGCATCGACCTGCGGCTGCGGCTGCGCACGGCCGCCGAGGACGAGGCGGTCGACGTGTTCGCGGCGAACCTGCGGGACCTGCTGCTCGCCGCGCCCGCGGGCACCCGCGCGACGCTGGGGCTCGACCCCGGTTTCCGTACGGGTGTGAAGGTGGCCGTGGTCGACGCGACCGGCAAGGTCGTCGCGACGGACGTCATCCACCCGCACGTCCCGGCGAACCGGTGGGACGAGGCGATCGCCAAGCTGGCCCGGCTCGCCAAGGAGCACGCGGTCGAGCTGATCGCCATCGGCAACGGCACGGCGTCCCGCGAGACCGACAAGCTCGCCGGCGAGCTCATCACCAAGCACCCCGAGCTGAAGCTCACCAAGGTGATGGTCTCCGAGGCGGGCGCGTCCGTGTACTCGGCCTCGGCCTTCGCCTCCCAGGAGCTGCCCGGCATGGACGTGTCGCTGCGCGGCGCGGTCTCCATCGCCCGCCGGCTCCAGGACCCGCTGGCCGAGCTGGTGAAGATCGACCCGAAGTCGATCGGTGTCGGGCAGTACCAGCACGACCTGTCCGAGGTGAAGCTCTCGCGCTCGCTGGACGCGGTCGTCGAGGACTGTGTGAACGGCGTGGGCGTGGACGTGAACACGGCCTCCGCGCCGCTGCTCTCCCGGGTCTCCGGCATCACCTCGGGCCTCGCCGAGAACATCGTGGCGCACCGCGACGCCAACGGCCCCTTCCGCTCCCGTACGGCGCTGAAGGACGTGGCGCGGCTCGGCCCGAAGGCGTACGAGCAGTGCGCGGGCTTCCTGCGGATCCGAGGCGGCGACGACCCGCTGGACTCCTCCAGCGTGCACCCGGAGGCGTACCCGGTGGTCCGGCGGATGGTGAAGACCACGGGCAGCGAGGTGGCCGCCCTGATCGGCAACACGGGGACGCTGCGTTCGCTGCGCCCCGGCGACTTCGTGGACGAGAAGTTCGGTCTGCCGACCGTCACGGACATCCTGAAGGAGCTGGAGAAGCCGGGGCGCGACCCGCGTCCCGCCTTCAAGACGGCCACGTTCAAGGAGGGCGTCGAGAAGATCGGCGACCTTGCGTCCGGGATGGTGTTGGAGGGCGTCGTCACGAACGTCGCCGCGTTCGGCGCGTTCGTGGACGTGGGCGTCCACCAGGACGGTCTCGTCCACGTCTCCGCGATGTCCAGGACCTTCGTCAAGGACCCGCGGGACGTGGTCAAGCCGGGCGACATCGTCAAGGTGAAGGTCCTCGACGTCGACATCCCGCGCAAGCGGATCTCGCTGACGCTGCGCCTGGACGACGAGGCGGCTCCGCAGGGCTGGCAGGGCCAGTCCGGCGGCGGACGCCCGCAGCAGCGGGGCGGCCGTCCCCCGCAGCAGCGGGACCGCCAGCGCGGCGGCCGAGGCGGCAACCAGAGCGGCGGCGGCGCCTCACGCCAGGCCCCCGCGCCGGCCAACAGCGCGATGGCGGACGCGCTGCGCCGGGCAGGGTTGGTGGACCCGAAGAGGGGCGGTCGCTGACGAGCGGAGACGGCGGCGGACGCGCCCCTTCGGGGGCGCGGGGAACTGGGCGACCAGCCCCCACGCACCCGCAGAGGAGAACCGTTCGCCGGTAGGGCGAGGTGACGTAGCGCCTACAGCTCCGTCACCTCGCCCCCGGCCACCACCACCCTCCGCGTCGTCCGCACGGCGTCAAGCATGCGCCGGTCGTGCGTGACCAACAGCAACGTCCCCTCGTAGGACTCCAGCGCCGACTCCAGCTGCTCGATGGCCGGCAGGTCGAGGTGGTTGGTGGGCTCGTCCAGGACGAGGAGGTTGACGCCGCGTCCCTGGAGCAGGGCCAGCGCCGAGCGCGTCCGCTCACCCGGGGAGAGCGTCGCCGCGGGCCGCAGCACATGGTCGGGCCTGAGGCCGAACTTGGCCAGCAGCGTACGTACCTCGACAGGTTCCGTGTCGGGTACGGCCGCGCAGAACGCGTCGAGCAGCGACTCGGGCCCGTGGAACAGCCGGCGCGCCTGGTCGACCTCGCCGACGACCACGCCGGAGCCGAGCGCCGCGTACCCCGCGTCGAGCGGGACCCGCCCGAGCAGCGCGCCGAGCAGCGTCGACTTGCCCGCGCCGTTCGCGCCGGTGACCGCGACCCGGTCCGCCCAGTCGATCTGGAGCGTCACCGGACCGAGGGCGAAGTCCCCGCGCCGCACCTCGGCGTCGCGCAGCGAGGCGACGACGGCGCCCGACCGGGGCGCCGCCGCGATCTCCATCCGCAGCTCCCACTCCTTGCGGGGTTCGTCCACGACATCGAGGCGCTCGATCATGCGCTGCGTCTGCCGGGCCTTGGCGGCCTGCTTCTCGCTGGCCTCGCTGCGGAACTTGCGCCCGATCTTGTCGTTGTCGCTCGCCTTTCGGCGGGCGTTCTTGACGCCCTTGTCCATCCAGGAGCGCTGCATCTGGGCCCGGCCCTCGAGGGCGGCCTTCTTGTCGGCGTACTCCTCGTAGTCGTCGCGGGCGTGCCGGCGGGCGGTCTCGCGCTCCTCCAGGTAGGACGCGTAGCCGCCGCCGTACAGGGTGATCTGCTGCTGGGCGAGGTCGAGTTCGAGGACCTTGGTGACGGTGCGGGTGAGGAACTCGCGGTCGTGGCTGACGACGACGGTGCCGGCGCGCAGCCCGGAGACGAACCGTTCGAGGCGCTCCAGGCCGTCCAGGTCGAGGTCGTTGGTGGGCTCGTCGAGCAGGAAGACGTCGTAGCGGGAGAGCAGCAGCGAGGCGAGGCCCGCGCGGGCGGCCTGGCCGCCGGACAGGGAGGTCATCTCCTGGTCGAGGCCGACGCCGAGGCCGAGGGAGCCGGCGACCTCCTCGGCCCGCTCGTCGAGGTCGGCGCCGCCGAGGCCGAGCCAGCGCTCCAGGCTGGTCGCGTAGGCGTCGTCCGCGCCCGGCGCGCCGTCCACCAGCGCCTGCGTGGCCTCGTCCATCACGCGCTGGGCCTCGGCCACGCCGGTGCGGCGGGCGAGGAACTCCCGTACGGTCTCGCCGGGCCGCCGCTCCGGTTCCTGCGGCAGATGCCCGACGGTGGCGGTCGGCGGGGAGAGCCGCAGCTCGCCCTCCTCCGGGGTGAGCAGTCCGGCGAGCAGCCGCAGCAGGGTGGACTTGCCCGCGCCGTTGGCACCGACGAGACCGATCACGTCGCCGGGCGCGACGACGAGGTCGAGTCCGGTGAAGAGCGAGCGGTCGCCGTGGCCGGCGGCGAGGTTCTTGGCGACGAGGGTGGCAGTCATCAGACCGCTGATCCTAACGGCCGTGCGCCTGCGGGTCGGCCCGGTGTTCCGGGCCCCGGCCACCACGTCCCCGGACGGACCCGCCCGGGTTTTCCGGACCGGGCGGGCCCACCGGCCGCCCGGGTCTTCCCACCCCGGGCGGCCCCGTCGGCCGTGGCCCGCTCAGCGGGCCATCGCCTCCACCAGTACGCTCCCCGAGGTCCGGGCGACGATGAACGAGTGCCCCTTGACCGCCTTGGCGTCCAGGGCGACCCGGTGCCGGCCCGCCTCCAGGATGCCGTCGAAGACCTCGTGCGCGTGGGTGCGGTACAGCCGGTCGAGGCGGTACGCGGTCAGCTGCACCCGGCAGGTGGAGGTGACCTCGACGCCCGCCTCGCCGTCGGCGGCCACCAGGCGGGTGAGCCGGCGCCGCTCCAGCGGGCTGCGGTCCAGGGCGTGTTCGATCTGGGCGACCAGCAGCGGCACGATCGGGGCGAGCCCGTCGACGTAGGCGACCTCCACCCCCGCGCGCTCGAAGGACTCCCGTACGGCGGCGCGCTCGGGTTCGCCGACGGCGCGGCCGAAGGCCACCGCACCGTACTGGCGCAGTTCGTCGGCGGGTACGCCGGCCGCGTCGTGGGTGATGTCGGCGCCGATGCCGATGGTGCGCAGCGCGGCGGCGAGCCTGGCGAGCACGGCGACGCGGGCGCCGATCAGCAGCACCCGGCGGCGTCCCCCGCTGCCCGCACCGTAACCGTCACTGTCCCTGTCCCGGCAGCCGTGGCCGTCGCCGTCGAGCAGGGAGCGCAGGGCGCCGCGGTACTCCGCGCCGGCGAAGCGGAAGGGGCCTATGCCGTGGTAGCCGTTGAGTTCCAGGTCCGCCCGCGCGTCGGTCTGCCAGGCGAAGTCCCGCCACACGTAGTCGTCGTCGGTCCGCTCGATGACGGCGGTGACGGCGCCGCACTCGATGGACTGGCACTCGGGGCAGCCGTATATGACGTAGCGGCGGTCGGCCAGCGGTGCCTCGGCCTCGAGGAGGAGGCCGCGTACCTGCTCGGCGAAGATCGCGGGCGGTACGTCGGAGGCGAGCGGGGAGACCGCGTCGAGGTCGGAGAGCTGGAACAGCAGGGGCCGTCCGTCGACGATGAAGTCGACGAAATCCCGGTGGACTTGGTAGTCACCGTTGGCGAGGACTCCACCGGGCCGCATCGCCGGTGCCAGGCCGAAGGTCGCATACTCGGCAGACATGCTGTGAGTATTCCCGGACTGAGCGTGATGTGAGCACGGCATGCCGGATTCCGCTAACGTCCCGGCGTGGAGAGAGCTGCGAGCGGTGATGTGATCGTGATCGGCAGCGGCGTCATCGGCCTGACGACGGCCGTGGTGCTGGCGGAGACCGGGCGCCGGGTGCGGGTGTGGACCCGCGAGCCCGCCGAGGCGACGACCTCGGCGGTTGCCGGTGCGCTGTGGTGGCCGTACCGCATCGAGCCGGAGGGGCTCGTCCGCGGCTGGGCGCTGCGCTCGCTCTCCGTGTACCGGGAGCTGGCCGCGCGCCCCGGCGAGACGGGCGTACGCATGGTCGAGGGCGTACTGGGCGGCTCCCGGCTGGACGCCGAGGACCCGCTCACCTCCCGGGTGCCGGGGCTGCGGGCGGCGACGGACCGCGAGTACCCGGGCCCTGGCCTGTGGGCGCGGCTGCCGCTGATCGACATGCCGGTGTTCCTGCGCGGGCTGCGGGCCCGGCTGCTCGCGGCGGGCGGCGGCATCGAGACGCGTACGGTGACGGATGTCGCCGAGGCGCCGGCGCCCACCGTGGTCAACTGCACCGGGCTCGGCGCCCGGGAGCTGGTCGGGGACGCCTCCTTACGGCCGGTGCGCGGACAGCTCGTGGTCGTGCGGAACCCCGGCGTCGACACCTGGCTGGTGGCGTCCGACCCGGCGACCGGCACGACCTCGTACCTCTTCCCGCAGCCGGGCAACCGGCTGGTGCTCGGCGGGACCGCCGAGGACGACGCCTGGTCGCTGACGCCGGACCCGCGGACGGCGGAGGAGATCGTGCGGCGGTGCGCGGGCCTGTGTCCCGAGGTCGCGGGGGCGCGGGTGCTGGGCCATCTGGTGGGCCTGCGTCCCGGCCGCGCGACGGTTCGCCTGGAGCACGAGAAGCTGCCCGACGGGCGGACGGTGGTGCACAACTACGGGCACGGCGGCGCGGGCGTCACGGTGGCCTGGGGGTGTGCGCTGGAGGCGGCCGGTCTCGCCACCGGCCGGCACCGGGCCACCTCCGACTGACGACCGCCGACCAGCAGTCGGGACCGGGGCCGCCTCCGACTGACGACCGCCGACCAGCAGTCGGGACCGGGCCGCCTCCGACTGACGGGCGCCGTCTAGCAGTCGGGGTCTGCCTCCCCCGCCGTGAGGTGGTACTGCGCCCGCCCGTCCAGGAGCAGCGGGACGAGCGCCCGCAGCGACTGCCGCAGCGGTACGAAGGCGCCGTCGTCGCCGGTGTGCCGTACGCGGACGCCGTGCAGGGCGAGTGCGTCGCGGACGTCGGCGTACTGGGCGGCGCTGAGCCGGTAGCCGCAGGGCGGGTCGGTGAGGACGTCGGCGGGTCCGGCGGGGTCGTTGTCCGCGCCGCCCAGGTACACCGGGCCGTCGTCGCGCAGGCCGGACAGGCGGGCCGTGTGCGTGGCGGCGGCGAGGGTCCTGCCGCGCTCGCCGGTGTAGGTGAACAGGCCGTGCAGCGCGGCCAGTTGGGAGTCGACGCGGCGGCGGTTGTTCAGCGCCGGGTCGGCCCGTTCGGCGTCGGTGAGGGGGTCCACGCGGCTCTCGATGAGCAGTCCGGCGGCGTGTTTGACGCCGGACATGTTCCGCAGGATGCGTTCCTGCCCGTCCCCCGCGGTCTGCTTCACGGGGTCGCCGGTGACGGGGTCGGTCCAGATGCCGTACGTGCCGGTGGAGTACCCGGCCCGTCCGGCGGCGGGCCGTACGTAAACCTCGGACAGGGCCTTGGCCTCCCGGTGGACGGCGGTGTCGGTGTTGAGGTTGCGCGGCCAGAGGTCGAAGAGGTCCTTGTCGTAGTACTCGGGTGTGGCGCTGTACTCGTGCAGGTCGTAGATCAGGTCGGGGCGCCGGTCGCGGACGGCCGCGGCGACGGCGCGGGCCTCGGCCGTCGTGAGGGCGAGGTGGTCGCGGTTGACGTCGGTGCCGTCGCCGTTGCCGCGGGTGTCGGCGGCCCGGCCGTCGGGGTTGGCGGTGGGCACCACGAGGACCGTGGTGTGGGCGAGGAACCGCCGGGTCGCCGGGTCCTTCGCGTAGGCGAGGTCGCGGACGGTGCTGAGGCACGCCTCCCGCCCGGCCGGTTCGTCGCCGTGCTGGGAGCAGACCAGGAGCACGGTGGTGGTGGCCCGGTCGGCGCCGACGCGGACCAGCCGGAGCGGGCGGCCCTCGTCGGTGGTGCCGATGCGGGTGACGGACGTCAGGGCGCTCGCCCGGTCGGCGGCCGCCAGGAAGTCCGTCTCCTCGGCCTGGCTCGTCCAGTGCGCGCCGCCGGTCCGCTCGAACCCGGTGCGCGGCGGGGCACCGGTCGCGTGGGCGGGCGCCGCCACCAGGGGTGCGGCCAGGGCCGTGGCGGCGGCCGCCACGGCCAGGGCGCGGGTACGGGGGCCCGTCACCGGTGCCCGCCCGGGACGGGGTGGGCGGCGGTGCGCGGGTCGCGTACGCCGTCGAGGACCGCGGTGTGCGACGGCGCGGTGGCGCCCGCGGTGGCCCGGGCGAAGGCGGCGGTGCCGCCGACGAGCGGGAGGCGGGCCGAGGTGCGGGCCAGGTCGAGCGTCAGCGTCGGCCTGCTCGACGGAGGGTCGATGAGGTCCTTGTCGGTGCCCGCGACGATCAGCGCGAGCCGGTGCCCCTCGGGCACGATGTGGTCGGTGGCGGCCAGGTCGATGGTGAGGGTGTACGCCTTGCCCGGGGTCAGCGGGACGCCCTTGCGGGCGGAGGCGTACGTGCCCAGGTCGGCCCAGCCGCGGCTGACCACGGTGTAGCCGACGTCCGCCGTCGCCGCCCGCGTGACCTTGTAGCAGGAGCTGTCGCCCGCCGTGCTCGGGCCCCAGCAGGTGCGGTCGGTGAGCGTCGTGATGCCCTCGCCGCCGTCGGCGTAGTCGCGGATCGTGTCCGGGCCGAGGTCGACGAGGACCGCGGAGAGGTGGGCGGTGGACGTGGTCGGGGTGGCCGTGACGGTCACCGTGGAGGAGCCGGACAGACGCAGGTCGCGGGTGAGCGTGCCGGTGCTGAACCCGGCCTTCTCGGGGGTGGACGTGTCGGTCCGGGCGGCCCAGTCGGTCTCGCTGAGCGCCGGGTCGTCGGTGAAGGTCTCGGTCCCGCCGCCGGTGCGCGGGCCGAGCGTGCCGACGCCCGCCGTGGCGCCCTTGGACGGCCGCAGGGTCACGGTCTTGGTGTCACGCGGCGGCCAGACGGCGGAGGTGGACCACTGGTCGGGGTGGCGCTCGATGTCGGCCATGGGCTCGTCGTCGATGCCGTTGTCGTAGCCGAGGAGTTCGTGGTCGAACCAGCGGTGCAGGGTGTCCACCCAGGCGCCGCGGCGGAAGTCGAAGGGGTCGACGTGCCCGGTCTGGGAGAGCCAGATCTTGCGCTCGACGCCGTTCTTCGCCAGCGCGTCCCACCACTGCCCGAGGTGCTTGGTGCGGACGTTGAGGTCCTGCATCCCGTGCACGGCGAAGACGCTGGCCCTGACCTTGGAGGCGTCCTCGACGTAGTCGCGCGCGGTCCAGAACGGCGTCCAGTCACCCGTGCGCGGGGCGCCCTTGACGATCGCCTGCTGCACGGCGGCGCACTTGGCGCGGGCGTCAGGGCTGTCCACGTAGTCGGAGAGCCATTCGGGGCCCGAGTCGTAGAGCGGGGCGCCCTGCTGGAAGTAGTAGTCGTACCAGGAGGAGATCGCGGCGATCGGGACGATGGTCTCAAGACCCCGTACGCCGGTCGCGGCGACGCCGTTGGCGATGGTGCCGTCCCAGCTCTTGCCGATCATGCCGGTGCGTCCATTGGTCCAGCCCGCGGGGGCTGTGGTGGCGCCGGTGCGGGTGGTGTAGGCGCGGGCCCGGCCGCCCAGCCAGTCGATCACGGCCTTCGCGGAGCGGATGTCGGAGGGGCCGCCGACGTCCACGCAGCCGTCGGAGCGGTTGGTGCCCGCCAGGTCGACGCCGACGAAGGCGTAGCCGCGCGGCACGAAGTAGTTGTCGTAGAAGAGCGGCATCTGTACGACGTTCCCGTCGGCGTCGTACGTCTTCTTCTGGCTCTCGTTCCCGCGCCCGCAGCAGGAGTAGTACGGGCTGGCGTCCATGATGACCGGCACCTTGCGGCCCTGCCGCGCGGGCTCAGAGGGCCGGACGATGTCCACGGCGACCCGGTCCGGCCGCCCGTCGCCGTCGCCGTCGAGGCCGGTGTCCACCCATACGGACTCACGGATGGCGTTCTCGTAGGAGTAGACCGGCTCGCTCTCCCGGGGCGCCGCCTGCGCGACGGCGGGAGACAGGAGCGCGGCGAACAGGGCGGCGGTGGCCGCCGTGACGAGCGATCTCCAGGCGGTGAGACGCGCTTGGCGCGCACATGTCGGCATGCGCGGGAAGGTACCCCTGGTCGGCCGCCGCGAGAAAGGGGGCGCCTGAAAGGTGTGTCGCCGGGTTGGCTCATGTCGGCCGCATGGCGATCGTGTGACGGGTGGGGCCATGGACATGACCAGGGGCACAGGTGGTCAATAGGCTCCGAACAGATCTCGCGCATCTACGACTTGGAGCTGGACGTGCACCGCAGACTCATCGCACCGGGCGCGCTCGCCGCCTCCCTGCTGCTGGCGATCCCGGCATCGGCGGCGACCGCGACCCCGGGCGCTCCGGGCATCGGCGACCCCTACTACCCGGCCTACGGCAACGGCGGATACGACGTCTCCCACTACGACCTGCGGCTGAAGTACCAGCCGGCCACGGACGAGCTGGAGGGCACGGCGACCCTGCTTGCCCGCACCACGCAGGACCTGTCGCGGTTCGACCTGGACTTCCTGCTGGACGTGAGCGAGGTACGGGTCAACGGCGCGAGGGCGTCGTTCGCCACCTCCGGCGAGCACGAGCTGGAGATCACCCCGAAGCCGCCCCTGGCCAAGGGCACGGACATCACCGTCGTCGTCCGCTACAGCGGGGTGCCCTCCGCGAAGCAGGCGTACGGCTTCACGAGCTGGCACCGCACCCCGGACGGCGGTGTCGGGGCGAACGAGCCCGAGTCGGCCTGGTGGTGGTTCCCGAGCAACGATCACCCGCTCGACAAAGCCACCTACGATGTGTCCGTGCAGGTGCCGGACGGCACCCAGGCCATCTCCAACGGCACGCTCCAGTCGACGAGTTCGAAGCTGGGCTGGACCCGCTACAACTGGCGCTCGAACAAGCCGCAGGCCACCTACCTCGCCACCCTCGCCGTCGGGAAGTTCGACGTCACGACCGGGACCAGCGAGAGCGGCATCCCGGTCGTCAACGCCTACAGCAAGGACCTCGGCGACAACTACGGGGCGGCCCGCGCGAGCGTGGAGCGGACCGGGGAGATCGCCGACTGGCTGAGCGAGTACTTCGGGCCGTACCCGTACGACGCGCTCGGCGGGTACGTGCCGAACACGGACACCGGGTACGCGCTGGAGACGCAGACCCGGCCGTTCTACAGCCCCCGGCAGTTCGCGAGCGGGACCAACGTCTCCGTGGTCGTGCACGAGCTGGCCCACCAGTGGTGGGGCGACTCGGTCTCCGTGGCCGGCTGGAAGGACATCTGGATCAACGAGGGCTTCGCGCGCTACGCGCAGTGGCTGTGGTCGGAGCACGAGGGCGAGGGCACGGCACAGGAACTCGCCGACTACGTGTACGCCTCGCACCCGGCCGACGACGCCTTCTGGACGGTGAAGCCCGGTGACCCCGGGCCGGAGAACCAGTTCGACATCGCCGTCTACGACCGGGGCGCGCTGGCCGTGCAGGCGCTGCGCAACGAGATCGGGGACGACGCGTTCTTCGCCGTCCTGAAGGGCTGGCCGCGGGAGCACGCCTACGGCAACGCGTCGGTCGCCGACTTCCGGAAGTACGCCGAGCAGGTGTCCGGCAAGCCGCTCGCCGCGCTCTTCGACACCTGGCTGTTCCAGCCGTCCAAGCCGGGCGCGCCGTCCGCCGGGGCGGCGGCGCTCACCCGCGCGAAGGGCGTGCCCGCACAGCCGGAGTCCTGGAAGAAGATCGCGGCGACGGACTCGGTGCACGGCGACTGAGCGCGCTGAGCACATGGAACTCGCGGGGTACGGGTGTCCGGGCGCCGTCTGGGAGACGGCGCCCGGATGCCGTACGGGGGCGCCGTCAGCCGTGGTGCGGCGGGCCCGACGCCGAGACCGGTTCGCCCACCACGCGGGTGGCGAGCGCCGAGGCCAGCTCCGAGACGGTCATCCGGAGTTCGGCCTCGGCGGCGGCGCGCTCGGACTCGATCCGGGCCTGGCCCTCGGCGAGGGCCTCGTCCCGGGCGCGCCGCCCGTCCGCGCGGGCCGCGTCGAGGAGCGCGGCGCCCTCCTCGACGGCCCGCTGCCTCAGACGGGCGGCCTCGTGCCGCGCCCCGGCCAGCAGCAGTTCGGCCCGGGCCCGTTCGTGTTCGGCGCGGGCCCGGAGGGCGGCGGCCTCCGCGGCGGTGCCGTCGGTGGCCGCGGCACGGGCGTGGAGCACCCGGTTGATCCGGCGCAGCAGCCGGGACACCAGCAGGAAACAGATCGCGAACAGCAGCAGCGCGCAGAGGATGTCCTGGACTCTCGGATTGAGCGGACCCAGCGGGAGCGGCAGGAGATACATGCCCGTGGCTTACCCACGAGCACATATCAACAACGCATATTCCAGGCCGAGTTGGCATACCTGGTGAGGTTGGCGGAGAAGTCGTGGCGACCGGGGCGGAGGGGACCGGCCGAAAGCCGCCGTCCCGCCCGGACGTCACCCGTCGTGGTCGTACACCGTCACCGGTATTCCGCGCCGGACCAGCCGCTCGGTGACGAGCGGTTCCACCCGTGACCACTTGCCGCCGGCCAGACCGCAGCCGATGCGGGGCATGTGGACGGAGGCGCCGAGCCCGGCGGCCCGGCCGGCCAGCGCGCCGAGCGCCGCGTCGATGGCCTCGTAACGCACCGGGACGCCCTTGCTGCCGGTGCCTATGCCCCGCTGCCCCACCATGTTCGCCACCCATACCAGACGGTCGACCTGGACGAACTGCACGGCGCCGAGCCCGAAGTCGTTGCGCGCGCGGTCGCGGTGCCAGGCACGGTACGCCGCTTCCGGCTCCGGCCAGCGGCGCGAGAGCGCCACGACGAAGCCCTTGCCCCAGCCCCCGATGTCGTTGCAGACATGGGCTATCACCTTGACGCCCTTGGCCGACGGAACGGTGGCGTCACCCCGGACATACGCGATCCCCGACATGACGCCACCGTAGAGGCAGGCACTGACAACGGCCCCCGGGGAGGCCGGCGGCCCCGCTAGCGCGTGCTCTTGCCCGTCCCCTGCTCCGCTCCCCGTCCCACCCTGCGCCGGATGGCGTACCAGCCGACGACCAGGGCGATGGCCAGCAGCGGGATCAGGAACAGGGTCTTGCGGCCGACCTCGGGGTCGTTCCACATCAGGGCCAGGACGACGGCGAAGAAGGCGATCGTGACGACTTCGGTGACCGGGCTGCCGGGGAGCCGGAAGGACGGGCGGGTGACCTCGCCCGCGCGGGCGCGGCGGACGAACACCAGGTGGCAGAGCATGATGATCACCCAGGTGCTGATGATCCCGAGGGACGCCACGTTCAGCACGATCTCGAAGGCCTGGCTGGGCACGAGGTAGTTCAGGCCGACGCCGAGGACGCACACCGCGCAGGTCAGCAGGATGCCGCCGTACGGGACCTGGCTGCGGTTCATCCGCGCGGTGAACCGCGGCGCGGAGCCGGACATCGCCATCGAGCGCAGGATGCGGCCGGTGGAGTACAGGCCCGAGTTCAGCGACGACATGGCCGCCGTGAGCACCACCAGGTTCATCACGTCACCGGCCGCCGGGACGCCGATCTTGGACAGGACCGTGACGAAGGGGCTCTCGCCGGCCGTGTAGGCGGAGGACGGCAGCAGCAGCGCGAGCAGCACCACGGAGCCGACGTAGAACAGGGCTACGCGCCACATGATGGAGTTCACCGCGCGCGGGACGACCTTCTCCGGCTCTGCGGTCTCGCCCGCGGCGACGCCGACCAGTTCCAGGGCGGCATACGCGAAGATCACACCCTGCATCACCAGGACGACGGGCATGGCGCCGTGCGGCAGGATCCCGCCGTGGTCGCTGACGACGCTCGTCCCCGGGGTGCTGCCGCCCACGTCGTGCTGGGTGGCCAGCAGGAAGATGCCGATCAGCATGAACGCGACGAGGGTGGCGACCTTGATGATCGCGAACCAGAACTCCATCTCGCCGAAGATCTTCACGGAGATCAGGTTCACGGCGAGGACGACCGCGAGCGCGATCAGCGCCAGCACCCACTGCGGGATGTCGGTGAACAGGCTCCAGTAGTGCGTGTAGAGCGCGATCGCGGTGATGTCCGCGATCCCGGTGGTCGACCAGTTCAGGAAGTACATCCACCCGGCGACGTACGCGCCCTTCTCGCCGAGGAACTCGCGCGCGTACGACACGAACGATCCCGAGGAGGGCCGGTACAGGACCAGCTCGCCCAGCGCCCGCACCACGAAGAAGGCGAAGACGCCGCAGACCAGATAGGCGACGGCGAGCGCCGGGCCCGCGTCGTGGAGCCGGCCGCCCGCTCCGAGGAAGAGACCGGTGCCGATCGCGCCGCCGATCGCGATCATGTTGACGTGGCGGGCCTTGAGGTCCTTGCTGTAACCGGCGTCACCCGCGTCGGCGGGGGTCCGGGCCGTATCGGTGGGGGGTACGGCGTGGGCCGTGTCCACGGCTTCCTTGCTCACGGGTGGATCCACTCTCTGGTGCCCCGCGCACCAGGTGCGCGGGTGGTGCGGATGTGCCTCGGCCCGCACCCGTGCTGACGCGGCACGAACCGTCGCGGCACCTTCCCCGTGGATCACTTCCGTATGCGATGGCACAGCTCACATCACGGAACACACCGTCGATCTTCACAGTCGATCACACAACGCCGATCACACGACGGGCCGCCCGCAGATCATACGGAAGCGGCCGGACGCTTTCACAAGCCTGGTGAGACAGCAATACTGTTGCACCGCATCACCGCGACACCGCACCACCGCACCACGGGACGCACGGGAAGAGGCGAGGGCTGTCATGACGACGGACACCGGGGAGCCGGCGCTCACGGTCGACGAACTGGCCGCGCGCGCGGGCGTCACGGTCCGCACGGTCCGCTTCTACAGCGCCAAGGGCCTGCTGCCGCCGCCGGTGATCGGCCCCCGGCGCGTCGGGCACTACAGCCAGGAGCACCTGGGCCGGCTCGCGCTGATCGAGGAGCTTCAGCACCAGGGCATGACGCTGGCCGCGATCGAACGCCATCTCCAGCAGTTGCCGGCCGGCCTGAGCGCCCGCGAGCTCGCCCTGCACCGGGCCGTGGTGGCCTCCTGGGCGCCGGACGCCGCCGAGGAGATGGCGCGCGAGGAGCTGGAGCGGCGGGCGGGCCGGGCGCTCGACGAGGAGGCCCTGGAGCGGCTGGTCGCGATGAGCGTGATCGCCCGCACGCCCGGCGGTTTCCGGGTGGACCCCGGGATGCTGCGGCTCGGGGTCGAACTGCTCGACGTACCCATCGCCCACGAGGCGATCCTCGCCGCGCGCTCCGTACTCCTCGAGCACTCGCGGGCGGCGGCGCACGAGCTGGCCGCGCTGCTGCGGGAGACGGTGGGCGAGGACGAGTCCGTGGCGGCGGTGAAGTCACTGTCCGCGCACATGCAGCCGCTCGTGGTGCAGGCGCTGCTGACCACCTTCCAGCGCTCCCTGCGCGAGGAGCTGCGCAAGTGGCTCAAAGAGAGCTGAGGGCCACCGGAAGGAGCGGGAGGGCTCCGTCACAGGTACGCCGAGCCGCCTCCCACGTTCAGGGTCTGGCCGGTCAGGAAGCCGCTGCCCTCGTCCAGGACGTACAGCAGTGAGGAGACCAGGTCGGCCGGCTCCTGGGTCCTGGGGACGGCCTGCCGCGCGCGGATCCGCTCGAAGCCGCCGTCCGCGCCGACCGTCCGCTCGGCCGTCGCGGTGCGCACCATGCCCGGGGCGATCGCGTTCACGGTGATGCCGTGCGGTCCGAGGGCGGCGGCCAGCGCCCGGGTGAAGCCGATGAGGCCGGCCTTCGAGGCGACGTAGGGGACCATCGTGGGCGGCGCGGTCAGGACGGCCGCCGAGACGATGTTGACGATGCGGCCCCAGCCCGCGGCCTTCATGTACGGCAGGGCGGCGTGCGTCAGCAGGAACGGCGCCTCCAGGTTGACGCGCATCACGCGCCGCCACTCCTCCGGCGTGACGTCCTCGAACGCCATGGCGGGGTAGACACCCGCGTTGTTGACCAGCACGTGCAGGGTGCCGAAGTGGTCGACGGCCTGCTCGACGGCGTCCCGCACCTCGTCCTCGTGGGTGACGTCCGCGGTCAGCTCGACGTAGTCGAGCACGCGGGCGGCCGTCTCCGGCTGCGGGACGAGGTCCATCCCGGCGACCCGGTAGCCGCGCGCGGCGAGCGCGGCGGCGAACTCCTGCCCGAGGCCCTGTGCCGCCCCGGTCACCAGTGCGGTACGCGTCTCCATGCGCCGAGTGTGATGAGCCGTCAGGCGCGCGGCAAGAGCGCATTCCACTCGCCGGAACGGCCCGGTTGCCGCGGCCGTCCGCCGGGCCCACGCTGCGGGCGACCGCCCAGCGCCAGCCGTACGGGAGCCGTGCCCGATGACCGAGACCGAGCGTGCCGTGGACGACGCCGGGCGCGCCCGCGCGGCGGGCGGTGACCCGGGGCGGACGGCGCCCCGGCGGTGGCGGCCCGCGGCGTGGGCGCGGCGGGCACGGCGGGCACGGCGGGACGAGCTGGGCGTCCTGCTGGTGCTCGGGCTGCTCGTCGCCGCGATCGGCATCCCCTACCCGGACTTCCTCGACAGCGGCAATCTGCTCTCCACCGCGCACAACTCCGTCTACATCTCGCTCATGGCGTGCGGCATGGTCTTCGCACTCGCCATGCGGGAGGTCGACCTGTCCGTGGGCGGCGGCTATGCCATGTGTCTGGTCGTCGGGGCGCTGCTGGTCCGCGAGGGCACGGCGCCGTGGCTCGCGGTCCCGGTGATGCTGCTCACCGGGATCGTGCTGGGTGTCTTCAACGCGCTGGTCACGACGGTCCTCGCGCTGCCGTCGTTCATCGTGACGCTGGGCACGCTGATGCTGTACCGGGGTGTCGGGCTCGCGCTCGCCGACGGCAAGCAGATCACCGACCTGCCGCTGGACGACTCGTTCTTCACGCTGGCGGGCGGGGACCTGGCAGGGGTGCCGTTCGCGCTGTGGGTGCTCCTCGCGGTGGTCGTGCTGCTGGCGGTGGCGCTCGCCCGCACCCGGTTCGGGGCGCGGGTGCGGGCGATCGGGTCCAACCCCGACGCCGCCGCGTTCAGCGGCATCCCGGTGGTCCGCACCCGCGTCCAGGCGCTCGCGCTGTCCGGTCTGACGACGGCCTGCGCGGCGGCGCTGGCGCTCGCCTTCTACGGGGCCGGGGATCCGACGCTCGGCCAGGGCTACGAGCTCCAGGCCATCGCCGCGTGCATCATCGGCGGCACGCCGCTGGCGGGCGGGCGCGGCTCGGTGGTGGGGGCGGTGGCCGGCGCGATGATCCTGTCCGTGGTCGCCGCGGGCCTGGTGTTCTTCGAAGTGCCCATCAACTGGACTTCGTTCGCGACCGGCGGGGTGATCCTCGCTGCCGTGGCGGCGGACAGCGTGCTGCGCCGGACCGGACGGCGCCGCAGATGAGACCGCCGGTGCGGCTGGTGCGGCCAGTGCGGCTGGTGCGACTGGTGCCGCCGGAGTCGCCAGTATCGCCAGTGCGACTGGTGCCGCCGGAGTCGCCAGTACCGCCAGTACGACTGGTGCCGCCGGTGCCGCCGGAGTCGCTGGTGCCGCCAGTGCGACTGGTGCCGCCGGTGCCGCCGGAGCCGCCGGAGCCGCCGGAGCCGCCGGAGTCGCCGATGCGACTGGTGCCGCCAGTACCGCCAGTGCGACTGGTGCCGCCGGAGTCGCCGGTGCGACTGGTGCCGCCGGTGCCGCCGGTGCCGCCGGTGCCGCCGGTGCCGGAAACCGCTCACACGTGGAGGCCGTGATGCATCCCAGACCGCCCGGGCCGTCCGCCCGGCCCAGCGCCCTGCCCAGGCCGCCCGCCCGGCCCAGGCCGCCCGCCCGGCCCAGCGTCCCGCTCCGGCCGTCCGCCCGGCCCAGCGCACCGCCCAGGCCGCCCGCCCTGCCCAGGCCGTCCGCCCGGCCCAGCGCACAGCCCAGGCCGGCTGCCCGACCCGGCGCACCGCTCCGGCTGGCCGCCGCGCTCGGTGCGCTCACCCTGCTGACCGCCGTCGGCTGCGGCAGCGGGAGTGGGAGCGGGAGCGGGAAGGGCGGCGGGGACGGCGAGCTGGACATGGGCATCGCCGTCGCCAACATCAGTCTGAACTTCGCCCACGAGATGGTCCTCGGCGCCGGGAGCGCCGCGGAGCACGAGGGGAACGTCGACCTCAAGGCGGTCGGGCCGCCCAACACCGACGGCCCCGCCGAGGTGCAGCTCTTCCAGAACCTCACCACCCGCGCCAAGGACGGCATCGTCCTGGAGAACCTGGACCCGCCGATCTTCACCCGGCCCGCCGCCCGCGCCGTCGACCAGGGCATCCCGATCGTCGCCCTGGACACCGCGCCCACCGACGGCAGCAAGGTCACCTTCTACGTCGGCAACGACAACTACGCGCTCGGCGAGCTGATGGCGAAAGAGGCCCTGAAGCGGCTCGGCGACGACCCGGAGGGCGAGATCGTCATCGGCGTGCCCAACCCCGGTACGCCGGTCCTCGACAACCGGGCCAAGGGGATCGCGGACATCTTCGCGAAGCAGGCGCCCGGGGTGAAGGTGCTCGGGCCGTTCCAGACGTACAGCGATCCCGGGCAGAACTACAGCTCCTGGTCGGCGCAGGTGAACGCACACCCGAAGGCGCTGGCCTTCCTGGGCGTCGGGGACGCCGACAGCTACAACCTCGCCAAGCTCAAGAAGGCGAGAAAGGGCACGTGGCTCACCGCGGGGTTCGACGTGGACCCCAAGACGCTGGAGGCGGTCGAGGACGGCTCGAACTTCGTCACCATCGACCCGCAGCACTTCCTCAAGGGCTACCTCTCCACGGCGCTGCTCGTCCGGGCGGTGCGCGAGCACGGCGGGGACCTGCCCGACGGCTGGTTCCTCTCCCCCGGCGGGGTCGTGGACAAGTCGAACATCGACGACATCGTCGCCCGGCAGAAGTCGGCGGAGGCGGCGTACGACTGGTACGAGCCGACCGTCACGAAGTTGCTCGCCCATCAGGAGACCCAGCTCAAGCCCCTGAAGGACGCACGCTGATGGCCTACCGCGACGTCCTCATGGCCGAGGACCTGGTCAAGTCCTTCGGCGGGGTCAGGGCGCTGTCAGGGGCGGGCATCCGGCTGCGCGGCGGCGAGGTGCACGCGCTGGTGGGCGAGAACGGCGCGGGCAAGTCCACGCTCGTGCGGATCCTGTCGGGCGCGCTGCGGGCGGACTCGGGCACCGTGCGGCTCGCCCGGGAGGCGCGGGTGGGCGGGATCGCCGTCGTCTCGCAGGAGCTGAGCCTCTTCCCCGACCTGTCGGTGCGCGAGAACCTCTTCCCGGCCGCGCCGCCGCGCCGCTTCGGGCTGCTGGACCGTACGGCGATGGACTTGGCCGCCCGGCCGGTCCTGGCCGAGCTGGGGCTCGACGTCGAACCGGGTGCGCCGCTCGGTGAACTCCCGCTCGCTGACCAGCAGTTGACGGAGATCGCGCGGGCGCTGCTGCGGCGGCCGAAGGTGCTGGTGCTCGACGAGCCGACGTCGGCGCTGCCGGCCGCCGCCGTGGACCGCCTGGAACGGGTGCTCGCGACCCTCACCGGGCGCGGTATCGCCGTCCTGTACGTGACCCACTTCCTGGCGGAGGTGATGCGGCTCGCGCACCGGGTCACCGTGCTGCGGGACGGGCGGGTCGCGCTGGCCGGGGTGGAGCGCGCGGAGGTCGGGGTGGAGGGGCTGGTCACGGCGATGCTCGGCGGGCGTCCGCCGGTGCCCGCGCGCCGGGCGCGGACGGTCGCCGACGGGCCGCCGCCGGTGGTGCTGTCCGGGGTGACGGTGCCGGGCCGGCTCACCGATGTCACGTTCACCGTGCGGGCGGGCGAGGTGGTCGGGGTGGCCGGATTGCAGGGGGCGGGGCACCTCGCCGCCCTGGAGGTGGTGTGCGGGCGCAGGGCCGTGCCGGACGGGCGCGTCGACGTGGGCGGGCGGGGGCTGCCGCGCTCGCTGCGGGCCGCGGTCCGCGCGGGTGTCGCCTTCGTGCCCAGCGACCGCAAGCGGTACGGGCTGATGTCCGAGCGCCGGGTGTGGGAGAACGCCACGGCCGTGCACCGGCTGGCCCTGGGCCGCGGCGGCCGGTTCCCCTCCCGCGCCCGGCTGGTGGCGCAGACCCGCGACCTGACCGGCCGGCTGCGGCTGCGCGGCGACCCGGAGGACGTCGTGGCCCGGCTCTCCGGCGGCAACCAGCAGAAGGTCGTCTTCGCCAAGTGGCTGGCCACCGAGGTGCGCGTGGTGGTCCTGGACGATCCGACCCGGGGCGTCGACGTCGGCGTCCGCGCCGAGATGCACCGCATCGTATGCGAGCTGGCGGCGGGCGGCGCGGCCGTCCTGATCGCCTCGACCGATCTCGCCGAACTCACGGAGCTCTGCGACCGCGTCCTGATCTTCGTCCACGGCCGCGTCACCGGCGAACTCCACGGCAGACACCTCACGGAACACGACCTGGCGGTGGCGATGCAGCCGGGCACACCACGACGGCCACACACCTGACCAGCCACCCTGGCCACACAAGTGACCGACCGCACCCGGCCTACGCCGTCAGTGTGCGGCTCAGCGCGCGGGCCGCCGCGCACACGCGCTCGCCGAGGCGGTCGACGTCCAGGCGTCTGGTGCTGCCGGTGACCGAGATCGCGGCGATCGGGTGGGGGCCGCGGCCGGGGTCGTAGACCGGGGCCGCGACGGCCGAGACGCCGACCTCGGCCTCCTCCAGGTTGACGCCGTAGCCGCGGGCGCGGGTCGCGGCCAGGTCGCGGGCGAGCTGACCGGGCAGTACGAGGGTGCGCGGGGTCAGCCGCGGCAGGCCGATGTGCGGCAGCCGCGCGTCGTGGGCCAGGAAGATCTTGCCGGTGGCCGTGCAGTGCGCGGGCAGCCGTCCGCCGGTGCGGGAGACGATCGGAGTGGCGCGGCGCCCGGTGATCTTCTGTAGGAAGAGGGTGTCGGAACCGTCGGGCACCGCCAGGTGGACGTTCTCGTGCGTCGCCTCGTGCAGGTCCCCCAGGTACGGCAGCGCCGTGTCCCGCAGCTCCCGTACCGAGGGCGCCGACTGGCCCAGGACGAAGAGGGGCAGCCCGACGCGGTAGCGGCCGTCGGGGGTGCGCTCGACGAGCCCGAGCCGGACCAGTTCGCCGATCAGCCGGTGCGCGGTGGGTTTGGGCAGCCCGGTCCGCGCGGCCAGCTCCGCGAGGCTCGGCGCGCCGTCGCTCTCCCCGCAGGCACGCAGCAGCGCCGCACCGCGTGCGAGGACCGACTTCGGCACCGGACCGTCCGCCATGGACCGATCGTCGGGCCCCGTCGCGCAGGTGACAAGGTGCCGGACACACGCGGCCCGTCTTTCGCCCCCGCCGGTGCCCCACCGCTCACCGCAGCGGTACGTCGACCAGCAGCGGACGCGTCAATTCAGCTGCACCGGCGACGAGTTCACGCACATGGTGCGCGCTCTTCGCACGCACCGCGTCCACCCCGAAGAACCCGGCCGCCCGGGTGAAGTCGAGGGAGCCCAGCTCCGTACCGGGGCAGGACCCGTGGCCGCCGATCGCCTGGTAGGTGTCCTGGAGCGTGCGGTACGCGCCGTTGTTCATGACGACGAAGAGCACCGGGACCCGGGTCCGCGCCGCGCTCCACAGCCCCTGGAGTCCGAAGAGCGCGCAGCCGTCGCCGAGCACCGCGACCACCGGCCGCCCCGGTTCGGCGAGCGCGCGCCCGACGGCGGCGCCGATGCCCCAGCCGAGCCCGCCGCCGACGGTGTGCGTGTAGCTGCCGGGCAGTTCGAGCCGGACCAGCCGGCGCAGCAGCAGGCCCACGGTGATGGCCTCCTCGACGACGGCCGCGCCCGGCGGCAGCCCGCGCGCCACCGCGTGCGCGGCGGCCCAGGGCGCGAGCGGGGCCGCCGAGTATGCGGCGCGGGCGGCGGCGTCGGCGCGCGCCCGCTCGGCCGCGTGCCGTTCGCCGGCCCGCCGCGTCCGCTCCTCGGCGACCCGCGCGGGCACCCGCTCGGGCAGCAGCCGGGCGAGCCGGTCGAGGGACGGCGCGAGGCCGCCGACGAGTCCGGCGTCCGCGGGGAAGTTGCGGCCGATCTCGTCCGGGTCGGAGTCGAGCTGCACGACGGTGAGGGTGTCGGGCAGCGCGGGCCCGGGGCTGTAGTGGTGCGGGGTGAACGCGTGCGCGCCCGCGACGAGCACGGTGTCGTACGCGGCGAGGGTCTCCCGGACGGCGTCGTGCCGGGGCGGCAGCATGCCCGCGTACAGCGGGTGTGTGGTGGGGAAGTCGAGGCAGTCGGCCATGGGCTGGTGGTGGACGGGCGCGCCGCACGCCTCCGCGGTGCGCACGAGCGCCGCGACGGCGTCCTCTCGGCCGACGCCGTCCCCGGCGACGACGACCGGGCGGGCGGCGGCGCCGAGCAGGACGGCGGCGCGTTCCAGACCGGCCGCGGGTCCGGCGGGCGGCGGCGGGGTACGGGCGGGGATTCCGGCCCCGCCGCCCTCGTCGGCCCGGGGGTCCTCGGCCAGCAGATCCATGGGCACGGAGAGGAACACCGGGCCCGCGGGCGGCCGCCTGGCGAGGGCGAAGGCGCGGCGGACGGCGAGCGGCAGGTCGTGGGCGTGCTGGAGGTCGACGGCCGCCTTGACCGCCGGGCGGGCGAGGCCGGGCAGATCGCCCGTGAGCATGGGGTCCTGCTGGAGGTGGCGCCGGTCCTGCTGGCCCGCCATCACGACCAGCGGGGTGCGCGAGCGGCGGGCGTTGAGCAGTCCGATCAGGCCGTTGGCGAGCCCGGCGGCGATGTGCAGGCTGACGAAGGCGGGCCGGCCGGTGGCGCGGGCGTAGCCGTCGGCCATGGCGACGACGGCGCCCTCGTGGACGCCGAGGACGTACTCCGGCGGATCCTCGGCCGCCATGAGGGCGGCCAGGAAGGGCAGTTCGGTGGTGCCGGGGTTGCCGAAGACGCGGTCCACGCCCTCGGTGCGCAGGATGTCCAGCAGGACGGCGGCCATCCCCCCGATGCGCCGCCGGCCGGGATGCTCGGGAGCGGGACGGCGGGGCATGGGGGGCTCCTCGCGGGGACGGGGACCGGTTCGTACCCCGGTCAGCGTCCGGTCCCCGGGCCCGCGGGGCAAGCCGCGCGTACCGCTGAGCGGTACGGGGGCGTCCGCGCGGACAGGAACGCGACGGACACCCACGCGCACACCGACGTGACTTGTGCCCGCGCGGACACGAACGCGACGGACGCCCCCGTGGACCACGGACACGACGGACACCCACGCGGCCACGAACGCGACGGACACCCACGCGCACACCAACGTGACTTGTGCCCGCGCGGACACGAACGCGACGGACACCCCCGTGGACCACGGACACGACGGGCGTCCGCGCGGACCACGAACGCGACGGACGCCCCCGTAGGCACCTGCGTGACCGTGCCCCGCGAGACCGGCCGTACGTACGCCCGGCCCCACCCGGGACCGGCCGTGCCGTACGCACGCCCGGCCCCGCCCCGTATCAGCCCTACGTCCCCCTACGCGTCGCCGAACCTCTCCCCCTTCTCCGCCTTCGCCACCAGCAGGGCGGGCGGGGTGAACCGCTCGCCGTAGCGCTCGGCGAGCCGGCGGGCGCGGGCCGTGAAGCCGGCCGGGCCGCCCTCGTAGCCGTTGATGTACTGGAGGACGCCGCCGGTCCAGCCGGGGAAGCCGATGCCGAGGATCGAGCCGATGTTGGCGTCGGCAACGGACGTCAGGACGCCCTCCTCCAGGAGCCGGACGGTGTCCAGCGCCTCGGAGAAGAGCATCCGCTCCTTCATGTCCTCGAAGGGGATCCGGTGTCCCGGCTTGGTGAAGTGCTCGCGCAGCCCCGGCCAGAGCCGTCCGCGCCTGCCGTCCTCGCCGTACTCGTAGAAGCCGGCGCCGCCGCTGCGGCCGGTGCGGCCGAACTCGTCCACCATGCGGTCCACGACCTCCTCGGCCGGGTGGGCCGTCCAGGTGCCGCCCGCCTCCTCGACGGCCTGCCGGGTCTCCTGGCGGATCTTGCGGGGCAGGGTGAGCGTCAGCTCGTCCATGAGGGAGAGCACCTTGGCCGGGTAGCCCGCCTGCGCGGCGGCCTGCTCGACGGAGGCGGGCTCGATGCCCTCGCCGACCATCGCGACGCCCTCGTTGATGAAGTGCCCGATGACGCGCGAGGTGAAGAAGCCGCGCGAGTCGTTCACCACGATCGGCGTCTTCTTGATCTGCCGGACCAGGTCGAAGGCGCGGGCGAGGGCCTCGTCGCCGGTCCGCTCGCCCTTGATGATCTCGACGAGCGGCATCTTGTCGACGGGCGAGAAGAAGTGCAGCCCGATGAAGTCGTCCTGCCGCGCCACGCCTTCGGCGAGGGTGGTGATGGGCAGGGTCGAGGTGTTGGAGCACAGCAGCGCGTCGGGCGCGACGACGTCCTGGATCTCCTGGAACACCTTGTGCTTGAGGGCCGGGTCCTCGAAGACGGCCTCGATGACGGCGTCGCAGCCGGCCACGTCCTGCGGGTCCGCGGTGGGCGTGATGCGGGCGAGCAGGGCGTCCGCCTGCTCCTGGGTGGTACGGCCCTTGGCGACGGCCTTGGCGCACAGCTTCTCCGAGTACGCCTTGCCCTTGGCGGCGGCCTCGGCGGAGACGTCCTTGAGGACGACGTCGATGCCGGCGCGGGCGCACGAGTAGGCGATGCCCGCACCCATCATCCCGGCGCCGAGGACGGCGGCCCTGCGGACCTGGCGCGGCTCGATGCCGCGGGGCCGGTTGGCGCCGGAGTTGACCGCCTGGAGGTCGAAGAAGAACGCCTGGATCATGTTCTTCGAGGTCTGTCCGGTGACCAGTTCGGTGAAGTAGCGCGCCTCGATGACCAGCGCGTTCTCGAAGTCGACCTGGGAGCCCTCGACCGCGGCGGCAAGGATGTTGCGCGGGGCCGGGTAGGGGGCGCCGGCCAGCTGCTTCCTGAGGTTGGCCGGGAAGGCGGGCAGGTTGGCGGCGAACTTCGGGCTGGCCGGCGTACCGCCCGGGATCCGGTAGCCCGGCCTGTCCCAGGGCTGCTGCGACTCGGGGTTGGCGTCGATGAACGCGCGCGCCTTGGCCAGCATCTCCTCGGGGGTGGCGGCCACCTCGTGCACGAGCCCGTTCTCCAGGGCGCGCCGCGGTGAGTACTGGGTGCCCTGGAGGAGGACCTTCAGCAGGGCGTCGGCGATGCCCATGAGGCGGACGGTGCGGGTGACGCCGCCGCCCGCGGGGAGCAGCCCGAGGGTGACCTCCGGCAGGCCGATCTTGGAGCCGGGGGCGTCGAGGGCGACGCGGTGGTGCGAGGCGAGGGCGATCTCGTAACCGCCGCCGAGCGCCGCGCCGTTGAGGGCGGCGACCACCGGCTTGCCCAGGGTCTCGATGCGGCGCAGGGAGGACTTGATGGCGGTGCCGGTCTCGAACGCCTGCTGCGCGTTCTCCGGGCCGACGCGGATCATGTCCTTGAGGTCGCCGCCCGCGAAGAACGTCTTCTTGGCGGAGGTGTAGATGATGCCGCGGATGGAGTCCTTCTCGGCCTCCGCGCGCTCGGCGATCGCCGCGATGGAGTCCTTGAACGCCTGGTTCATGGTGTTGGCGGACTGGTTCGGGTCGTCCAGTACGAGGGTGACGACGCCGGTCTCGTCCTGTTCCCAGCGGATGGTGGTGCTCTCGGTCATGGCTTCTTCTCCGTAGAGGGGGGCTTCTCCGTGCGGGGACAGGACGGGGTCAGAGACGCTCGACGACGGTGGCGATGCCCATGCCGCCGCCGACGCAGAGCGTGGCGAGGCCGTAGCGCTTGTCCTGGCGCTCCAGTTCGTCCACGAGGGTGCCGAGGATCATCGCGCCGGTGGCGCCGAGCGGGTGGCCCAGCGCGATGGCGCCGCCGTTGACGTTGACCTTGTCCAGGGACAGGCCCATGTCCTTGGCGAAGCGCAGGACGACCGCCGCGAACGCCTCGTTGATCTCGACGAGGTCGATGTCGTCGATGGTCAGCCCGGCCTTGGCGAGCGCCTTGCGGGTGGCGGGCGCGGGCCCGGTGAGCATGATGGTGGGCTCGGAGCCGGAGACGGCGGCGGAGACGATCCGCGCGCGCGGGGTGAGTCCGCCCCGCTCGCCCGCCTCCTTGGAGCCGATGGCGACCAGGGCGGCGCCGTCCACGATGCCGGAGGAGTTGCCCGCGTGGTGGACGTGGTCGATGGCCTCCACCCAGTGGTACTTCTGGAGCGCCACGGCGTCGAAGCCGCCGAGGTCGCCGATGTCCGCGAAGGAAGGCTTGAGCCTGCCCAGCGAGTCGGCGGTGGTGCCGGGGCGCAGGTGCTCGTCGTGGTCGAGGACGACGAGACCGCTGCGGTCCTTCACGGGCACGACCGACCGCTCGAAGCGGCCGTCCTTCCAGGCCGCGGCGGCGCGCTCCTGGGACAGCGCGGCGTACTCGTCGACGTCGCGGCGGGAGAAGCCCTCGAGGGTGGCGATGAGATCGGCGCCGATGCCCTGGGGGACGAAGTTGGTGTCGAAGTTGGTGATGGGGTCGGCGAACCAGGCGCCGCCGTCGGAGGCCATGGGCACCCGGGACATCGACTCGACGCCGCCCGCGAGCACCAGGTCCTCCCAGCCGGAACGGACCTTCATCGCGGCCAGGTTGACCGCTTCGAGCCCGGAGGCGCAGAAGCGGTTCTCCTGGACACCCGCGACCGTGTCGGGCAGTCCGGCGGCGATGGCGGCGATCCGGGCGATGTCGGAGCCCTGGTCGCCGACCGGGCCGACCACGCCGAGCACGATGTCGTCGATCGCGGCGGGGTCGAGATCCGGGAAGCGGCGCTGCACCTCGTGGATGAGCCCGACGACGAGGTCGATGGGCTTGGTGGCGTGCAGGGCGCCGGTCGCCTTGCCGCGGCCGCGCGGGGTGCGGATCGCGTCGTACACATACGCTTCGGTGCTCACGGAGAGGCCTTTCGGGAGGAGAAGCGGAGGAGGTCGATGGGGTCCGGGGCGCGGCCGCTGCGGGCCGGCCGGATGCGGGGCGCGGCCGCTGCGGGGCCGGCCGATGGGTCGGGTTCAGCCGAGCAGCGAGCGGCCGATGATCTCCTTCATGATCTCGGTGGTGCCGCCGTAGATGGTCTGGATGCGTCCGTCGGTGAAGGCTCTGGCCACCCGGTACTCGCTCATGTAGCCGTAGCCGCCGTGCAGTTGGAGGCAGCGGTCCGCCACCCGCTTCTGCAGCTCGGTGGCCCACCACTTGGCCATCGAGGCGTGCACCGCGTCGAGTGCGCCGCCCGCGTGGTCCTCGATGCAGCGGTCCAGAAAGGCGCGGGTGACGGCGCACTCGGTCGCCATCTCCGCTATCTCGAAGCGGATGTGCTGGAGCCGGGCGAGCGGCCGGCCGAAGGCCTCGCGCTCCTTGACGTACTCCGTGGTGATCTCCAGGAGGTGTTCGGCGGCGGCGATCCCGGCGACGGCGATGCCCATGCGTTCCTGCGCCAGGTTCGTCATCAGGTGGACGAAGGCGCCGTGCTCCTCGCCGAGCAGGTTCTCCTTGGGGACGCGGACGTCGTGGAAGAACAGCTCGGCCGTGTCCTGCGCCTTCTGGCCGATCTTGTCCAGGTTGCGGCCGCGCTCGAAGCCCTCGGCGCCGCGCTCGACGACCAGCAGGGACAGGCCGTGGGCGCCGCCCTCGGGGGTGGTCTTCGCGACGACGATGACCAGGTCGGCGAGGATGCCGTTGGAGATGAAGGTCTTGGAGCCGTTGAGCACCCAGTGGTCGCCCCGGTCCTCGGCGTGGGTCTTGATGCCCTGGAGGTCGGAGCCCGCGCCCGGTTCGGTCATCGCGATCGCCGTGATCAGCGAGCCGTCGCAGAAACCGGGCAGCCAGCGCCGCTTCTGCTCCTCGGTACCGAGGCCCGTGAGGTAGGGCCCGATGATGTCGTTGTGCAGGCCGAGGGCGAGTCCGGCGGCTCCGGCGCGGGTGAACTCCTCGGCCAGGACGGCGCTGTAGCGGAAGTCCGGGTTGCCGCCGCCCCCGTACTCCTCCGGCACGGCGAGTCCGAGCAGGCCCTGTCTGCCGGCCGCCCGCCAGGCGTCGCGGGAGACGATGCCGTCCTTCTCCCACTGCTCGTAGTACGGGGTCACCTCCTTGGCGAGGAAGGTGCGGACGGTGTCCCGGAACGCGTCGTGCTCGGCGGTGAAGATCCGCCGCGGCATCCGCTGCGGCTGCTGCGAGTTCATGTGGCGCAAGCCCCCTAGAGCCAGTTCTTGACGGTTTCGACCAGCCTGGCGGGCTCGGGCCCGACGGGAATGACGTTGAGCATGGTGACCCCGGCCTCGCGGAAGGCGGCCAGCCGGTCGCGCACGTAGCCCTCGGGTCCGCACAGCGACATCAGCTCGCAGAACTCCTCGGGCACGGCGGCCTCGGCCTCGCGCTTCTTGCCGGACAGGTACAGCTCCTGTATCTGCCGGGCCTCCTTCTCGTAGCCGTAGGCCACGGCGAGGTCGTTGTAGAAGTTCTTCCCCCGGGCGCCCATGCCGCCCACGTAGAGGGCGATCCTGGGGCGCGCCAGGTCGCGTACGGCCGCCGCGTCGTCGCCGATGGCGAGGATGCCGCCCGCGACGGTCTCAAGCGGCCCGAGGGCGGGGTCCCTGCGTGCCGTGCCCTCCGCGAGGGCGGTGCCCCACACCTGCCCGGCCTTCTCCGGAATGTAGAGCGTGGGCAGCCAGCCGTCGGCGATCTCGGCGGTCATGCGCACGTTGGCGGGCCCGAGGGAGGCCACGTACAGCGGCACTTCGGGGCGGACCGGCTTGGTGAGGATCTTCAGGGGCTTGCCGAGGCCGCCGGGGCGGGGCATGTCGGTGATGCCGTGGTGGTCGATGATCTCGCGGCGCAGGATGCGGCGGGTCAGCTCGACGGTCTCCCGGGTCCGGCCGAGCGGCTTGTCGTACGCCTTGCCGTGCCAGCCCTCGACGACCTGCGGGCCCGAGGCGCCGAGCCCGATCAGGGCGCGCCCGCCGGAGATCGCGTCGAGTCCGGCGGCGGTCTGGGCGATGAGGGCGGGGGTGCGGGAGTAGACATTGAGGATGGCCGCGCCGATCTTCATCCGTGTGGTGCGGGCGGCGAGATAGCCCATGATCGTGGGCGAGTCGAAGCCGTACGCCTCGGCGACCCAGACCGCGTCGAGGCCCGCGGCCTCCAGGGCGGCCACGTCGTCGGCGGCCTGCCGGGGGTCGCCCGCGTAGTCGAGCGGGACGGAGAGCTCCATCAGTCGGCTTCCTTCGTCGGGTGCTGCGTCAGGTGGGGTACGTCCCAGTCGCGGGCGACGTCCGCGGTGTGGGCGCCGGGCCGGGCGGGGGCGCCGCGGACCGAGGTGGGGGTGGCGGAGAAGCGGGGCGCGGGGGCGGGCTGGGTGATCCCGCCGTGGTCGGTGAAGGTGCCGCGGGCGGCCAGGTGCGGGTGGTGCGGTGCCTCGCGCAGCGACAGGACGGGGGCCACGCACGCGTCGGAGCCCTCGAAAAGGGCCGTCCACTCGTCCCTGGTACGGGTCTTGAACCGGGCCGCGACCGTCTCGCGCAGCTCGTCCCAGCGGGCCAGGTCGCGCTGGCCGGGCGCCTGTTCCGCGATGCCGAGGATCCGTACGAACTCGGCGTAGAACTGCGGTTCCAGGGCGCCCACCGCCATGTACCGCCCGTCGGCCGTCTCGTACGTCCCGTAGAACGGGCAGCCGCCGTCGAGCAGGTTGGCGCCGCGCCGGTCCTGCCAGCCGCCGGCCGCGAGCATGCCGTGGATCATCGAGGCGAGGTGCGCGGCCCCGTCGACGATGGCCGCGTCGACGACCTGCCCTTCGCCGGTGGCCCGCGCGTGGTGCAGTGCGGCGAGGACGCCGACGACGAGGTAGAGCGAGCCGCCCGCGTAGTCGCCGAGGAGGTTCGCCGGGACCACGGGCGGGCCGCCGGAGGTGCCGATCATGCCGAGCGTGCCGGTCGGGGCGAGGTAGGCGATGTCGTGCCCGGCGCGCGGGGCCAGCGGTCCTTCCTGGCCCCAGCCGGTCATCCGGCCGTAGACCAGCGCGGGGTTGCGGGCGTGGCAGTCGCCGGGGCCGACGCCGAGCCGCTCGGCGACCCCCGGGCGGTAGCCCTCGATGAGGACGTCCGCGCGGGCGGCCAGGTCGAGGACGCGGGCGGGGCCGTCCCCGGCCTTGAGGTCGACGACGACCGAGCGTTTGCTGCGGTTGGTGATGTCGTGGTCGGGGTCGATCGCGAGGCCCGTGCCGCCCGGCCGGTCGACGCGGACGACGTCGGCGCCGAGGTCGGCGAGGAGCATCGCGGCGAACGGTCCCGGGCCGATGCCGGCCAGCTCGAGCACGCGCACACCGGTGAGCGGACCGTGCCCGCCGCCCGTACCTGCCACTGCCATCGAGCCCCCATCACTCCACTGTGACACTACTGATGTGACATCAGAGATGTTATGAACGCGTCCCACTCCGGGCAAGACCCTGACGAGCAAGCGCTTAGTCGAATTCCGGCGGCCGGGAGCACGGCCGTCCCCGCACGGCGCGCCGGAAAAGCGCCGGACGGACGCCGGACGGATGCCGGATGACGCCGGACAGACGCCCGAAGACGCCGGGCAGACACCGGGCAGACGCCCGGCAAGGCGTCGCGGCTACGCGGCGGGCGTCCGCTCCCGCGCCGGGGATATGCGCAACACGGCCACTTCCGACCTCCTGGTCCGGGCTGTTCGTACCTCACGCTAGCCTCAGCCACCGACAACGGCGTCGGCCGACGGCTGAAGGGTGTCATGATCATGCAGGGCAGGGCGGACCGCGCGTACGACATCGTGCTCTTCGGGGCGACCGGCTTCGTCGGCGCCCTCACCGCGGAGTACCTCGCCGCGCACGCGCCCGAGGGACTGCGCTGGGCCGTGGCGGGACGCGACGCCGGGAAACTGGAACGGCTGCGGGACCGGCTGGGCGGCGCCGCGCCCGGGGTGCTCGTCGCCGACGCGGCCGACCCCGCGTCGCTGCGCGAACTGGCCCGCAACGCGCGCGTACTGGCCACGACCGTCGGCCCGTACATCGAGTACGGCGAGGCCCTGGTGGCGGCCTGCGCGGACGCCGGGACGGACTACCTGGACCTGGCGGGCGAGCCCGAGTTCGTGGACCTGATGTACGTCCGGCACGACGCACGCGCGCGCGAGACCGGCGCCCGGCTCGTGCACTCCTGCGGCTTCGACTCCGTCCCGCACGACCTGGGCGTCCGCTTCACGGTGCACCACCTGCCCGAGGACGTACCCCTGAGGGTCGACGGGTTCGTGCGGGCCCGGGCGACGTTCTCCGGGGGCACGCTCGCCTCGGCGCTCGGACATTTCGGGCGGGGGCGGCAGGTGCTGGCCGCGGCGCGGGACCGCAGGCGGCACGAACCGCGGCTGGTCGGGCGCCGGGCCGCCACGCCCGCCGGAGCACCGCGGTTCGCCGGCGAGGTCGGGGCGTGGGCCCTGCCGCTGCCCACCATCGACCCGCAGGTGGTCCAGCGCTCCGCCCGTGCCCTGGAGCGGTACGGGCCCGACTTCCGCTACCGGCACTACGCGGCCGTCGAGCGGCTGCCGGTCGCCGTGGGCGCGGTGGCGGCGTACGGCGCCGTCGTCACGGCGGCGCAACTGCCGCCCGCGCGGCGCTGGTTGTCCGGCCGGCTCAAGCCCGGCGAGGGACCGAGCGAGGAGCTGCGCGCGCGGAGCTGGTTCTCGGTGCGGTTCGTGGGCGAGGGCGGCGGACGCCGGGTGTTCACGGAGGTGGCGGGCGGCGACCCGGGGTACGACGAGACCGCCAAGATCTTCGCCGAGGGCGCGCTGTCCCTCGCCTTCGACAAACTGCCGGACACGGCAGGCCAGGTCACGCCCGCGGTGGCCATGGGAGAGGCGCTGACGGAGCGGCTGCGCGAGGCGGGGATCGTCTTCCGGGTGGTGGCCGTTCGCTGAGCACCTGTGTCCGCGTCCCCTGGCTGCCTCCCGGTGTGTCCGCGTCCCCCGGCTACATCCCGGGCCTGTGTCCGCGTCCCTGGCTACCTCCCGGCCGTCGCCTCCTTCAGGGCGCGGCGGCACAGGGCGTCCGCCCGGCGGGTCGTCTCCGGGAGGCGGTAACGGGGACTGAGCGCCATGGTGTGCGCGCAGGCGTTGTCCAGGCTCACCCGGTGGCCGACGGAGACGAAGACCGGCTTGGTGCCGTCGCGGGTGCGCAGCGCCCGCCCGACCTCCTCGTCACCCGCGAGCAGCGGTGCCGCGCTGCCCCGCCGGGCGTCCGGGTCCTCGTACGTGAAGGTGAACGGATTCTTCGCGACGCCGATCGTGGGCAGCCCGGCGAGCACGCCGAGGTGGCTGGCGAGGCCGAACCGGCGCGGGTGCGCGAGCCCGTAGCCGTCGCAGACGACCAGACCCGGCGCGCAGGGCAGGGCGCCGAGCGCGGCCAGGACCGTCGGGATCTCCCGGAAGGCGAGCAGCCCCGGCACGTACGGGAAGGAGACCCGGCCGACGGCCGTGGCCTCGGCGACCACGTCCAGGGTCGCCGCGTCGAGCACGACCGCCGCGGCCGCCACCACGTCCCGCTCGTCGTCGTAGGCGACGTCGACGCCGGTGACGTGGCCGGTCCCGGGCGGCGGCCCCGGCTCGTCGAGCACCACCCGCTCCCGCAACTCGTCCTGGGCGGCGCGCGCCTGCTCTTCGGTGACGGGCCAGCCCGCCGGGATGCGTACGGTCGTCATGGTGCGGTCGAGGGTAGCGCCGCCGGGCGCGGTCACCGGGGCCGGGGGCGCCCCGGCCCGTCCGGCGGCTGGGGTGGCCGTCGGCCTGATCGGCCCCCTGCCTGTGCCACGGTCTGCCGTCCGCCGAGTGCGGCGGCGTCGTGGCTGGTCGCGCAGTTCCCCGCGCCCCTGCGGGCGCGCCGCCCCCTGTTTGCCCTACTTCTTCTTGTCCAGGGCGCGCTGGAGTTGTTGCTTGTTCATGTCTGAACGGCCGTGGATGTTGCGCTGCTTGGCCTCTTCGTAGAGCTGGTCGTACGTGGGGCCCTTGGCGCCCGAGTGGGAGCGCCGGCCGCCGCGCTTGCTCGACGACATGTCCTTGACGGACGTGCGGCTGGCGGTTTTGGACTCGCCGGAGCGGGCGCGCTCCTTGTTGACGGTGCGCGCGGCGATCTCCTTGGCGCGTCCCTCGCTCTCGCCGCGGTCCTCGGCGCTGTCCTTGATGTGCTCGTACTGACGTTCCCGCTTCGGGCTCGAGCCACTGGGCATGACGGCTGCTTCCTTTCGTCACGTGGTCGTCGCGTGGGCGGGCACCGCCCGGTCCGGTCGGGCGGGTACCCCGGGTTCCCACGCAAACACGGCCCCAGGTGCGCCGCACGGCGAGCGGCCGGGCGGTGACGTGCGGGCGGGGTCAGCGGCCGAGCCGCGCCACCCGGCCCCGCTCGCCCGAGGCCCAGCAGCCGCCGTCCGGGGCGCAGTCGACGGTGTCGTACGAACCGGTGCCGACCGTGCGCCAGGTGCGGCCCGCGTCCGTGGTGAGGTCGGTGCCGGTGGGGCCGACGGCCAGCGCCGCGGAGCGGCTGTGCGGCAGCCAGGCGACGCCGGAGCGGTAGGCGGGCGGGGGCTGTGCCGCCGCCGTCCAGTGCCGGCCGCCGTCCGAGGTGACCGCCGCGGCCCGGGGGGACGCCTGGTCGGCCCGGTAGTCGCCGCCCACCGCGAGACCGTGGGCGCGGTCACGGAAGGCGGTCGCGAAGACACCGCGCGCCGGGTCGCCCGCCGGGAGCGGGCTGTCGGTGACGGTCCAGGTCAGTCCGCGGTCTGCGGAGTGCAGCACGCGCGCGCGTGCCGCCCCGCCGGTGGCCAGCCACACGTCGCGCGGGCCCGAACTCGCCAGGCACTGCCCACTGGCCGCGAACCCGGCCTCGCCCTCCTGCGCGGCGGGCATGCCCCCGCTCGGCAGCACCTTCCAGGAGCGTCCGCCGTCGCGGGTGGACAGGATGCGGAACTTTCCGTCCACCGGGTCGCTCACCGCCAGGCCGTGGCGCCGGTCGAAGAAGGTGAGGCAGTCGTAGAACGCCTCGGGGTCGGTGTTGCGGAACGACTCGGTCCAGGTCGCGCCCCCGTCGTCGGTGCGCAGCACCCGGGACGCCTCGCCCTCCCCGATCGCCAGGACCACGGCACGGCGCGCGTCGAACGCCTCGACGTCCCGGAACTCCAGCCCTTCGGCGCCCGGCGGGGAGACGTTCCGCCAGTGCGCGCCGCCGTCGGTGGTGCGCAGCACGGTCCCCCTCGTACCGGCCACCCAGGCGGCGTCCCGGCCGACCGCGGCCAGTCCACGGAAACGTACGTCGTCCGTACCGGTGTCCGCCGGCTCCCAGCGCGCCCGCGCGGACACGGACGTGGAGGCGGAGCCGGAGGCGGAGCCGGAGGCGGAGGACACTCCTGACGCCGACGCCGACGCCGACGCGGGCCAGCCGACGGCCAGCGCCGCCGCGCACAGTCCGAGGGCGACCGTCCGCCCCACCCGTCCCGTCCGTCCCGACTTACCCAGAACCTTCATGGCGGGCGAAGCTAGCCCACTCCCCCGGCATCGTCCAGATGGCCGTCACCGGGAACCTCCGGGCCCGAACCTGGTGTCCTCCAGGTGTCCGGGGACGACGGAGTGAGAAATGGATCACCGCATGGCCGGAACACCACTCGGAATGAACTCGGTGACAGAGGTCACTCGGGTCTCAGGTGCACGGATTGACTCATTCCGCCGTCTCTTCAAGTACCACGCCCGTCCGTCCGGAGTCCGTCCAGCCGTCACAAGGGAGCAAGGCGTTGTCCACCGTCATCGAGCAGCCCGTTGAGGCCCGCCTCGTCGCCGCCGCGCCGCGGATGCCGAGCATTCCCGCAACGCTCCACTACGACCGCAGCGATCCGTTCGCCGTCCGGATGACCTTCCCCGCCCCGGCCACGCTGGAGGGCGTGGAGGTCTGCTGGACCTTCGGCCGCGAACTCCTCGTCTCCGGCATGGAACAGCCCGAGGGGAACGGCGACGTACGGGTGCGCCCGTACGGGTACGACCGCACCGTGCTCGAGTTCCACGCCCCCGAGGGCACCGCCGTGGTGCACGTGCGCTCCGGCGAGGTGCGCACGTTCCTGGAGCGTACGACGGAGCTGGTGCCCTACGGCCTGGAGCACCTCCAGGTCGACCTGGACCACGATCTGGCGGAGCTGATGCGCGACGCGTGCTGAGACCGCGACGCGTGCTGAGCCCGGGCCCCCGCCCGGGCCCCGCTAACGGCCGCCGTCCAGCAGGGCGTTGAGCTCCCCGTAGTCGATCGCGCCGGCCGGTGCCCGGTAGGTCCCCGTGTCCAGCAGCTCCCGCGCGGCACGGCGGACCGCGGCGTGCGCCGCCTGCGCGAGGCCGGTACCGGTGCTGACCCGGGCCACTCCGAGCGCGGCCAGTTCGGCCACGGACAGCTCCGTCGAGTGGTCCACCATGACGTTCAGCGGGCCGTCGACGCCGTCGCACAGCGCCTTGATGTCCCCGGGATCGACGGCTCCGGGCACGAAGACGCCGTCGGCTCCGGCGGCGAGGAACGCGGCGGCCCGCTCGGCGGTCTCCGCCACGCCGCCCGTACCGCTCAGACAGGTGTCGATCCGGGCGTTGACGAACAGCGGCACTCCGGCCGTGTCGGCCGCCGCACGGGCCGCCGCGATGCGCTCCGCCTGCTCGGCCACCGGACGCAGGGCGCCCCCGCCGGGCAGCGCGTCCTCGATGTTCACGCCCACGGCACCGGCGGCGAGCACGGCCCGGACGGTGTCCCCGACGCCCCGCGCGTCGTCCGCGTAGCCGGTCTCGATGTCCGCGGTGACCGGGACCCGGACGGCGGCGGCGATCCGGCCGACGGCCCCCACGGCCCGCGTCCGGTCGAGCCGGTCGCCGTCCGCGGTCCCCAGGTCCCAGGCGACGCCGCCGCTGGTGGTCGCCACCGCGCGGGCGCCCGCCTGCTCGACAAGCAGCGCGCTCACCGTGTCCCAGGCGTTCGGCAGGACCAGGGGGTGCCCCGGCACGTGCAGGGCGCGGAAGGCGAGCGCCGCGGTGCGGCTGCCGGCGGTGGCTGTCCGGGCGGTGTCTGTGCGGACGGTGACTGTCCGGTCGGGCTTGTTCGTCATGCGGCCAGCCAATCACCGCGCCCGAGCCGCGGGCTGGCGAGAATCCGACCTGTACATACGGCTCACAAAACGGCTCACGGAACGGCCCGTGCCCTCCGCCGTCAGCTCCCCGTCGCCCCCGCCGTCGAGGCCGCGGTGGCGGCGACGATCATCGCCGTACGGACCTCCTGGACGACCCTCCTCAGCGCGGGGGCCGCCGCGCCGCTGCGCTCGGTCAGCTCCTCGATGCGCTCCTTGTACCGCCTGCGGTCCCTGCCCGGCACGAAGGTCCGCAGCTCGGCCGCGGCGGCGAGTGCGACGAGGGCCGCGTCCCGGTCGGAGATCTCCGTGGCGGGCCGGGTGCCCTCCAGGGTCTGCCACGCCTGCTCGCGCAGGGCCTTGACCGCCGGTACCCGCGCCAGCTCGTAGTCCACGGACGGGAAGAGCCCGAGGACGCGCTTCTTGCGCGCGCGCAGATAGCCGTCGGCGGCGAGCTGCGCGCGCAGGGCGTCGAGCGTCACCCGGGCCCGCAGGGTCACCCAGTTCTTCCACTTGCGCGGCCGGGACTCCGAGACGAGTTCGAGCAGCCCGTCGAGGACCAGGTCACCGGTGCGGCCGTCGGGGTCGGCGGGGGTGGCGATGCCGTCGACGTCCAGGAGCAGTCCGCGCTGCGCCAGCTCGGTGAGGGCACCGGCGCGCACCAGGTGGTGCAGGTGGGTCGTCTCGGTGACCTTCAGCTTCGTGGTGTCCCAGGCCAGCAGATAGAGCCGGGCGGGCAGTGAGAGCGGGCCGTCGGGCACGGAGTCTCCTTCCTTCGCGGGGCGGCGTTAATTGCGTTGACACCCTCCGGGCGCCTTTCTACGTTGTACAGCGGTCCTGTTGCCGTCGATTGGAGAAGGACGTTGCTCGTCTGAGGTCCTGAGACACCGCGTCACACGCGCCCGGCCCTGTGCGGTCCGGTTCCCGTGTGCGCAGCGTGCGACCTCGGCGTTCGAGCCGTCCTCCCGGCACGGGGCTCTTTTTCGTGTTCCCCCTGCCGGACCGTCGTCACCTCGCGGTGTCCCTCCCGCCTTCCCCCAGACCGTTCCCATAACCGCGAGGCGCGTATGTCCACCGTCCCCACCTCCATCACCTGTACCTCGCTCGACTTCGCCTGGCCGGACGGCACCACCGTCTTCGAGGGCCTCCAGATCGCGTTCGGCCCCGGCAGGACCGGTCTCGTCGGCGTCAACGGCTCGGGCAAGTCGACCCTGCTGAAGCTGATCGCCGGGGAGCTCGTCCCGTCCGACGGGACGGTGCGGGTCGCCGGCGAGATCGGCTACCTCCCGCAGAACGTCACGCTCGACACCGGGCTGCGCGTCGACGAGGCGCTCGGCATCGCCGCCGCGCGGGCCGCGCTGCACGCCATCGAGGCGGGCGACGTGACCGAGGAGCACTTCACGGCGGTCGGCGACGACTGGGACGTGGAGGAGCGCGCCGAGGCACTGCTCGGCGAGCTCGGCCTCGGCCACATCGGTCTCGACCGCACCATCGGCGAGGTGTCCGGCGGCGAGTCGGTGCTGCTGCGGCTCGCCGCGCTGCTGCTGCGCCGGCCCGGCGTCCTCCTCCTGGACGAGCCCACCAACAACCTCGACCTGTACGCCCGCCGCCGTCTGTACGCGGCGGTGGAGTCCTGGTCCGGAGTGCTGATCGTGGTCAGCCACGACCGCGAGCTGCTCGACCTGGTCGACCAGATCGCGGACCTGCACTCCGGGGAGGTCACCTGGTACGGCGGCAACTTCTCGGCGTACGAGGACGCGCTCGCCGGCGAGCAGGAGGCGGCCGAGCGCATGGTGCGGGTCGCCGAGGCCGACCTGAAGAAGCAGAAGCGCGAACTGGCCGACGCACACGTCAAGTTGGCCCGCCGTAAGCGATACGGACAGAAGATGTACGAGCAGAAGCGGGAGCCGAAGATCGTCATGAATTCCCGCAAGCGCTTCGCCCAGGAGTCGGCGGGCAAACACCGGATCATGCACGAGGAGAAGCTGGCCGAGGCGAAGGAGCGGCTCGACGAGGCCGTCTCGGCCGTCCGCGACGAGGACGAGATCCGCATCGAGCTGCCGTACACGGCGGTGCCGCCCGGGCGCACCGCGCTCGTCCTCCAGGATCTGGTGCTGAAGTACGGCGCGCGGGTGGCCGGCGGGTTCGAGCTGCGCGGCCCCGAGCGGGTCGCGCTGGTCGGGCGGAACGGCGCGGGCAAGACCACGCTGCTGCGGACGATCGCGGGCGAGCTGGCGCCGGTGAGCGGCGAGGCGGCGGCCCAGGTGCCGCTGCGGTTCCTGCCGCAGCGCCTCGACGTGCTCGACGACGAGCTGTCGGTCGCCGAGAACGTGGCCCGTTTCGCACCGGGCGCCACCAACAACCGGGTCCGGGCCCGGCTGGCCCGCTTCCTGTTCCGGGGCGCGCGGGCCGACCAGCCGGCGGCGACGCTCTCCGGCGGCGAACGCTTCCGGGCCGCGCTGGCCGCGCTGATGCTGGCGGAGCCCGCACCCCAGCTCCTGCTGCTCGACGAGCCCACGAACAACCTGGACCTGGCGAGCGTCAGGCAGCTCACGTCGGCCCTGGAGTCGTACGAGGGCGCGCTGGTCGTCGCCAGTCACGACCTCCCGTTCCTGGAGTCGATCGGCATCACCCGCTGGCTGCGGCTGGACGGCGAACTGAAGGAGGTCACGCCGGACACGATCGGCTGACGCGCGTCCTGCGACCACGTTTCCATCCGATGTCCTGACCGAGGGGGCCGGTGCCGCATGATGGGGGCCGGTCCCCTCGGCCGTTCGTGTGCGTTGAGGACACGGACGGCCGTCACCCGTGGGAGGGAAGCGCCCGGCGGAACGCCGCTGATCAGCGACCTTTACAGCGCCCTTAACTTACGGTCTCGTAACCTACGGAAACGTAGCCTACGATGCCGTAGGTTCAACCGCTCACAGCTCGTCCGCTCGTACGTCCCCCCTCTGGAGCCCCCGTGTCGATCACCTCTCCTCACCTCGGCAGCCCGTCCACCGAGTGGACCGACGCCCGCCTGCTGTACGCGCTGGAGGAAGTGGTCGAGACCGAACTCAACCGCCACCTCAAGGTGGCGAAGGACTGGATGCCGCACGAGTACGTGCCCTTCGGCGACGCCCGTAACTTCCCCGGCTTCTTCGAGGACGGCGTGGCCTGGGAGAAGGAGCAGTCCAAGGTCACCGAGATCGGCCGGATCGCGCTGGTGGTGAACCTGCTGACCGAGGACAACCTGCCCAGCTACCACCACGAGATCGCCTCGCTCTTCGGCCGGGACGGCGCCTGGGGCACCTGGGTGCACCGCTGGACCGCGGAGGAGGGCCGGCACGGCATAGTGATGCGCGACTACCTGCTCGCCTCGCGCGCCGTCGACCCCGACAAGCTGGAAGCCTTCCGCATGGCCCACATGAGCGAGGGCTTCGAGTCGGACAACGGGCACTCGATGCTCCACTCGGTGGCGTACGTCTCCTTCCAGGAGCTGGCCACCCGCATCTCGCACCGCAACACCGGTCACCAGTCGGGCGACCCCGTCTGCGACCGGATGCTGGCGCGCATCGCGACGGACGAGAACCTGCACATGGTCTTCTACCGGAACCTGCTGAAGGCCGCGTTCGAGATCGCCCCCGACCTGACCATGCAGGCCGTCCGCGACGTCGTCGTCAACTTCCGGATGCCGGGACACGGCATCCCCGGCTTCGAGCGCGCCGCCGCGCAGATGGCGATCGGCGAGGTGTACAACCTGCGCATCCACCACGACGACGTGCTCCAGCCGGTGCTGCGCCACCTCAAGGTGCTCCAGATCGACGGCCTCGGGCCCGAGGGGCTGCGCGCGCAGGAGGAGCTCGGGCTGTTCATGAACGGCCTCGACTCGGAGGCCCTCAAGTTCGACGAGAAGCTCGCGGCCCGTAAGGCCCGCATGGCGGCACGCGCCGCCGGCTGAGCCGCCGGCCGGGCCCGCTGAACCGGCCCGGCCCCATTGAACCGGCCCGGCCCCGCCGAGTCGGCCGGCCGTGCGGTCCGCCAGGTCGGCGACGGCGGCGGCGAGGACCGCCGACGCCTCGGGCGACCAGGGTGCCCAGGGTGCCCAGCGGGTCGTCGCCGCCACGGCGGGCGCCGTCGTGTCGC
>NZ_JBHWHV010000041.1:0-92332 GCF_042732375.1 Streptomyces sp. NPDC059785 | reverse complement strand
CTTCCGGCGCCCTGCCGTGCCGCGTGCGAGGCACGGGCGGCTGTCCGACGGCGCCGCCCGCTGCCCCGTCTGGTAAGACATCACGCCATGAACACCCCGCACACCTTCCCCTTAGAGCCCACTCCTCTCCACGTGTCCGACGAGGTCCTCGACGACCTGCGTGCGCGTCTCGCCTCGACCCGTCCGCCGCTGGACGAGGCCAACGAGGACTGGTCCTACGGCGTCCCGAACAGCTATCTGCGCGACCTGCTCGCCCACTGGCGGGACGGCTACGACTGGCGCGCGGCCGAGGCCGCCATCAACGCCTACGAGCACTACCAGGTGGACGTCGCCGGTGTCCCGGTGCACTTCATGCGCAAGCCGGGGCGCGGCCCCCGCCCGGTCCCGCTGATCCTCACCCACGGCTGGCCATGGACGTTCTGGCACTGGTCGAAGGTGATCGGCCCGCTCGCCGACCCGGCCGCCTCCGGCGGTGACCCCGCCGACGCCTTCGACGTCATCGTGCCGTCCCTGCCCGGCTTCGGTTTCCCCGGCCCGCTCACCGGCTTCCCGGACGTCAACTTCTGGAAGGTCTCCGACCTCTGGCACACCCTGATGACCGAGACCCTCGGGTACGAGAAGTACGCCGCCGGGGGCTGCGACATCGGCGGCATCGTCTCCAGCCAGCTCGGCCACAAGTACGCCGACGAGCTGTACGGCATCCACATCGGCTCCGGGCTGCCGCTCGACTTCTTCTCCGGCCCCCTCGCCTGGACCTTCGCCCGCAACCGTCCCAGCATGGACGACCAGCCCGCGGACGTCCGCGCCCGCATCGCCGAACTCGACCGCCGCTGGGCCTCCCACCTCACCGTGCACATGCTCGACGGCGCCACCCTGGCCCACGGCCTGAGCGACTCGCCCGCCGGACTGCTCGCCTGGCTGCTGGAGCGCTGGCACGCCTGGAGCGACGACGGCGGCGACGTCGAGTCCGTCTTCACCAAGGACGACCTGCTCACCCACGCCACGATCTACTGGGCGAACAACTCCATCGCCACGTCGATGCGTTACTACGCCAACGCCAACCGGTACCCCTGGACCCCCGCCCACGACCGCACCCCCGTCGTGCAGGCCCCGGTCGGCCTCACCTTCGTCACGTACGAGAACCCGCCCGGCATCCACACCGCCGAGGAGCGCGTCCGGGCGTTCCACGCCGGTCCGCAGGCCGGCTACTTCAATCACGTCAACGTCAACGCCCACGACCGCGGCGGCCACTTCATCCCGTGGGAGAACCCGGACGCGTGGGTGGACGACCTCCGCCGCACCTTCCGCGGCCGCAGGCCCTGAGCGCAAGCCGCAGGTCCTGGAGGAAGGAGGGGCCCGGCCGCCCTCGTGAACGGCCGGGCCGGACGGTGTGGCCCTCAGGCCGTCAGGCGCGCTCGCGGTCCCGCCCCGTCGCGGACCGGGTCTCCGACAGACCGGCGAGATCGCGCAGTATGTCGGCCGTGCGGTTGCTGACGACGCGTCCGGTCCAGCGGTCGCACAGGGCCGGCACGGTGAGCGGGCCGTCGTACCGGTGCCAGGTGGCCTCGTAGACGCGGCGCAGCGACGCGTACGCGTCCGGGGTACCGCCGGACGGCGCGAGCTGGGTGACGGCGACCGAGCCGCCGAGCCCGAGCAGGTCGAGGGCGGCGCGGACGCGCAGCGAGCGCGGACAGTCCGCCGAGAGGTAGAGCTGGTAGCGGTGCGGCGCCGGATAGAAACCACCGGCGAGCCCGACACCGATCCGGCTGTCGGAGTGCCGCACCCGGCCGGACGGCGGAGTCACCCGCGGCCGGGGTGACTCGTCGGCGGGCGTGCCCGCGTCGGGACAGCTGTCGGCGCGGGCACGGCCACGCGGCGTGGTGGTGCTGGAGGTGTGCGACATGGTCTCGGGCATGACTCTCCACGGCATGAGGAAGCCCCGGCAGCCTTGTGGGCGCCGCGACGGGAACACGGGAACGGAGGGACCGCGCTTGTGTACCGGACCGGTCGGGTCGGGTTGGGTCGGGTTAATAGGCGCTGGAGACCCGTTGCAGGTCGATGTGCAGGCGCCTCGTGAGTCCGCTCCTCGGCATGTCCACCGGTCCACTGTCGGGGCCCGCGAGACGCGAGACCACGCTTGCCCCGCCGCACCGGCGGGACCCGGTCGTCACCCGGGGCACCCCGTCGCGGTGGAAGGGTTGCCTGCCAGCGGGCCGGGGCCGATGACCGTACGAGCGGGGGTGCGGCTTCCCGCTCACGGGCGCTGACAATCGTGACCGTCCCCGTCAGTGTCAGCGCGCTCCACAGGGCCGTCAAGAAGGCATCCGCACGGTCTCAGCACGTGGTCACCGGGGCGGCCGGGCGTTGACATCCGTTCCGGCGGCTGCCTAATTTGCGGAACAAGCGGAGCCGGGCGGTTGGCTCCTGAAGAAGCGCGCAGCCGAAGGCGGCAGAAGTGAGGTCGGAGATGGGGGAGTTGAGCGACGCACCTTCCGCGCCCGACCGCTCCGTGTCCGCGCTCGACCGCGCCGCCTTCGTGCTCGGTCGTGCCGCCTCCGTGCCCCACCTTTCCGCGTCCGCGCCCGACCGCTCCGTGCCCGCGCTCGACCGCTCCGTGCCCGCGCCCGACCGCTCCGTGCCCGCGCCCGACCGCTCCGCGTCCGCGCTCCACCGCTCCGCCGGTTCCCTCCGCCCCGTCGCCGCTCTCTCGCCGCGCGCCTGCGTCCGGCTGTACTCACGGCCGCACATCGACCTGCTGCGCGTGGCCGGCGCGCTCTGTCGTCCCTGACCCGTCCCCGCCGCCCGCCCCGCATCCGAGGGCCGGCGATCCCCGTGGCCGATCAGGAAGGCAGTACCCCGCCGTGTCCCGAACCACCCCGCTGCATCTCGCCGTCGCCCTCGACGGCGCAGGCTGGCACCCCGCCGCCTGGCGTACGCCCGAAGCCCGTCCGGACGAGCTGTTCACCGCCGGGTACTGGGCGGATCTCGTCGCCGAGGCCGAGCGCGGACTGCTCGACCTCGTCACCGTCGAGGACTCGCTCGGTCCCCAGTCCACCGACCCCACCGAGCCGGACGGCCGCACCGACGAGGTGCGCGGCCGGCTCGACGCGGTGCTCGTCGCGGCCCGCGTCGCACCGCTGACCCGGCACATCGGGCTGATCCCGACGGTGATCGCCACCCACACCGAGCCGTTCCACGTCTCCAAGGCCATCGCCACCCTGGACTACGTCAGCAACGGCCGCGCGGGCCTGCGGGTCAAGGTGTCCGCCCGCCCCGACGAGGCGGCGCACTTCGGCCGCCGTACGGTCCCGGGACCGCGCGACCCGGACGGCCCCGCCGCACGGGAACCGGCCGCCGAACTTCTCGACGAGGCCGGTGACTACGTCGAGGCGGTGCGCCGGCTCTGGGACAGCTGGGAGGACGGCGCGGAGATCCGCGACGCGGCCACCGGCCGTTTCGTCGACCGCGACAAGCTGCACTACATCGACTTCGAGGGCCGGCACTTCAGCATCAGGGGCCCCTCGATCACGCCCCGGCCGCCGCAGGGCCAGCCCCTGGTCAGCGCGCTGGCGCACGAGAGCGCCTACGGCGGCCCGTTCCGGCTGCTCGCCCGGTCCGCGGACATCGGCTACGTGACCCCGCACGACGCCGACGGGGCCCGTGCCGTCGTCGCGGCCGTCCGTGCCGAACAGGCGGCGGCCGGACGGGCCGCGGAGCCGCTGCTGCTCTTCGGCGACCTGGTGGTGTTCCTCGGCGACACTCCCGCGGCGGCCGAGGACCGCAGGGACCTGCTCGACACCCTGGCCGGCCGCCCCTACCGCAGCGACGCCCGGGTGTTCACCGGCACCCCGGCCCAACTGGCGGACGTATTGCAGGAGTTGACCGAAGCAGGGCTGGCCGGGTTCCGGCTGCGGCCCGCCGTGATCGGCCACGACCTGCCCGCGATCACCCGGGGCCTGGTGCCCGAACTCCAGCGCCGGGGCGTCTTCCGGCAGGCGTACGAGAGCGACACCCTGCGCGGGCTGCTCGGCCTTCCCCGCCCCGCGAACCGCTACGCCGCCACCGCCTGAGCCGGAGGGACCCCGACCATGAGCAAGCCCCTGAAGCAGATCCATCTGGCCGCCCACTTCCCCGGCGTCAACAACACCACTGTCTGGAGCGACCCCAAGGCGGGCAGCCACATCGAGTTCAGCTCGTTCGCGCACTTCGCGCGGACCGCCGAACGCGCCAAGTTCGACTTCCTGTTCCTCGCCGAGGGCCTGCGCCTGCGCGAACAGGGCGGCAGGATCTACGACCTGGACGTGGTGGGCCGCCCCGACACCTTCACCGTCCTGTCCGCGCTCGCCGCGGTCACCGACCGCCTCGGGCTGACCGGCACCATCAACTCCACCTTCAACGAGCCCTACGAGGTGGCCCGCCAGTTCGCCAGCCTCGACCACCTGTCGGCCGGGCGCGCCGCCTGGAACGTGGTCACCTCCTGGGACGCCTTCACGGGCGAGAACTTCCGCCGCGGCGGCTTCCTGCCGCAGGAGGAGCGCTACTCGCGGGCCAGGGAGTTCCTGGCCACGGCGGGCGAGCTGTTCGACTCCTGGCACGGCGACGAGATCATCGCGGACCGGGCCACCGGCACCTTCCTGAGCGACGCGAAGGCCGGAGCCTTCGTCCACACCGGTCGGCACTTCGACATCCACGGGCGGTTCAACGTGCCGCGCGGCCCGCAGGGCCGACCGGTGATCTTCCAGGCGGGGGACTCCGACGAGGGCCGCGAGTTCGCCGCGTCGAGCGCCGACGCGATCTTCAGCCGGCACAGCACCCTGGAGCCGGGCCGGGAGTTCTACGCCGACGTCAAGGGCCGGCTCGCCCGCTACGGCCGCAGCCCGGACCAACTGCTGATCCTGCCCGCCGCGACCTTCGTGCTCGGCGACACCGACGCCGAGGCCGAGGACGCCGCCCGCGAGGTACGCAGGCAGCAGGTCAGCGGGGCCACCGCGATCAAGCACCTGGAGTTCGTCTGGAACCGGGACCTGTCGTCGTACGACCCGGACGGGCCGCTGCCCGACGTCGAACCGGACGTCGGCGAGAACCACATCGCCAAGGGCCGCGCGCAGGTGCGGATGTACCGCGACCCGCTGGAGACCGCGCGGCAGTGGCGGGAGCTGGCCGCCGCCAACGGCTGGTCCATCCGCGACCTGGTCATCAACACCGGCAACCGCCAGTCCTTCGTGGGCTCGCCCGCCACCGTCGCCGAAAGCATCGACACCCTCGTCCAGGCGGACGCGGCCGACGGCTTCATCCTCGTCCCGCACATCACCCCGGGCGGGCTCGACGACTTCGCCGACCGGGTCGTACCGCTGCTCCAGGAACGCGGCGTCTTCCGGCACGACTACACCGGTACGACGCTCCGCGACCACCTGGGCCTGGCCGAGCCCGCCGCGCCGGGCGCACGACCGGAGCTCCGGCGCGCGGTGTCCTGAGGGCGGCGCCCGGCCGCCAACTGCCCCACGGGCGTTTGACGTCGGCAACCGTGGCAACCCGGATGAAGTGACCTCGACTACATCCCAGCAGGAGCTCGTCCGCTTCCTGGAGGACCGCTTCGCCTGCGCCCAGGCCTGTACGGACTGCGCGCGGGCGTGCGCGCTGCGCGCGAGCCTCGCCGAACCGGACGGACCCGAAGAGCAGGAACTCCTACGACGCAAGGGCATCCTGTGCGCGGAGGTGTGCGACGCGACGTGCCGCATGCTGACCGAGCAGACCGGCCAGGACGAGTCGGGCATCCGCGTGCAGCTCGAATGGTGCCGTGACGTGTGCCTGGAGTGCGCCGCCGTGTTCGACGGCCACCCCGGCGCGGAGGACAGCGCGAAGTCCTGCCGCGAATGCGCCCAGGCGTGCACGGACTTCATGGCCACACTGCGCTGAGCCGCCCGCCGCCTGCTGCCGACCCGCCCGGCCATTCCCTATTTCTGGAACGAGTTCTACTCTGTGCGCCGTCACGTCCGGGGCGGGCCGACCGGTCCACCGGGGAGCTGGGACCAGGAGGCGCCGTGCATCTCGAATACACCCCCGAGCAGCAGCGGTTGCGCACCGAACTCCGCGCCTACTTCGCGGAGTTGAAGCCGGACCGCGCGACGCGGGAAGCGGCGGACAAGGCCGCGCAGAAGCGCTTCTACCGCGAGACCATCCGCAGGCTGGGCACGGACGGCTGGCTCGGGGTCGGCTGGCCCGAGGAGTTCGGCGGACGCGGCCTGACCCCCATGGAACAGTTCGTCTTCTTCGACGAGGCGGCGCAGGCGGGCGTCCCGCTGCCGCTGATGGCGCTCAACACCGTCGGTCCGACCCTCATGCGGTACGGCACCGACGAACAGAAGGCGTACTTCCTGCCGAGGATCCTCTCCGGTGAGATCGACTTCGCGATCGGCTACTCCGAGCCCGGCGCGGGCACCGACCTGGCCGCGCTGAAGACCCGCGCGGTCCGCGACGGCGACACCTACGTCGTCAACGGGCAGAAGATCTGGACGACCAACGGAGACACGGCCGACTGGGTCTGGCTCGCCGTCCGCACCGACCCGGACGCCCCGCCGCACAAGGGCATCACGATGCTCCTCGTGCCGACCTCCGACCCCGGCTATTCGTGCACCCTCATCAACACCCTCGCCTCGCACGACACCACCGCGAGCTACTACGACGACGTGCGCGTCCCCGTCTCCCGCCGGGTCGGCGCCGAGAACCACGGCTGGCGGCTGATCACCAACCAGCTCAACCACGAGCGCGTCACCCTGGCCGCGCACGGCACCATGGCGATCCGGGCGCTGCACGACGTACAGCACTGGGCGAGGGAGACCAAGCTCGCCGACGGCCGCCGGGTCGCCGACCTGCCCTGGGTACGCCGCCGCCTCGCACAGACCCACACCCGCCTCGACGCGCTGAAACTCATCAACTGGCAGATGGTGAACGCCGTCCAGGAGTCCACGCTCACCCCGCAGGACGCCTCGGCCGTCAAGGTCTACGGCTCCGAGGCGCGCAGGGACGCCTACGCCTGGCTGATGGAGATCGTCGGGGCGGCCGGCGCCCTGAAGGAGGGCTCGGCGGGCGCGGTCCTGCGCGGGGAGCTGGAACGGGGCTACCGCTCGGCGGTCATCTTCACCTTCGGCGGCGGCAACAACGAGATCCAGCGCGAGATCATCTCCTGGATCGGCCTGGGCATGCCACGCGTCCGCCGCTGAGCGACGGCCGCAGGGGCCGGCCCCGCGGCCGTCGCCTCCCCGGCTCCCGAGCGCTACATCCGCTCCGGCGCCGAGACCCCGAGCAGGTGCAGCCCGTTGCGCAGCACCACCCGGGAGGCGTCCGTCAGCCACAGCCGGGCCCGGGTCAGGTCACCGGCCTCCTCGCCGTCCCGGGGCAGCACGCGGCAGGCGTCGTAGAACCGGTGGTAGGTGCCCGCCAGTTGCTCCAGGTAGTGGGCCACCCGGTGCGGCTCGCGCAGGGCCGCCGCGGTCGCCACCACCTCGGGGAACTCGCCGAGCGCACCGAGGAGATCGGCCTCCCGCTCATGCGTGAGCAGCGCCGGTTCGAACTCCTCGGGCCCACCGGTGCTCACCCCGGTCTCCCGGGCCTTGCGCTGCACGGCGCACAGCCGCGCGTGCGCGTACTGCACGTAGAAGACCGGGTTGTCGTTCGAGCGCCGGGTCAGCAGGCCGACGTCGAGGTCGATCATCGCGTCCACGCTGGCCCGGGCGAGCGCGTAGCGCGCCGCGTCGACGCCGACGGCCTCGACCAGGTCGTCCAGCGTCAGCACGGTGCCGGCCCGCTTGCTCATCCGGACCGGCCGCCCGTCCCTGACCAGGTTCACCAACTGGCCGAGCAGGATCTCCAGGTGGGTGTCCGGGTCGTCGCCGAAGCACGCGGCCATGGCCCGCATCCGGCCCACGTAGCCCGCGTGGTCGGCGCCCAGCATGATGACGACCCGCTCGAACCCGCGCGAGCGCTTGTCGAGGTAGTACGCGCAGTCCGCCGTGAAGTACGTCCAGGTGCCGTCGCCCTTGACCAGCACCCGGTCCTTGTCGTCGCCGAAGTCCGTGGTGCGCAGCCACACCGCGCCGTCGGCCTCGTAGACGTGCCCGCCCTCCCGCAGCCGGGCGAGCGCCGTCGCCAGGGCGCCCCGGTCGTGCAGGTCCTTCTCGTTGAAGAAGACGTCGAAGTGCGTGCCGAAGGCAGCCAGGGACGCCTTGATCTCGTCGAACATGAGGGAGGTCCCCTCGGCCTTGAAGATCCCGAGGGCCTCGGTCTCCGGCAGGCCGGGCAGCTCCGGGTGGCGCCGCCCCACCTCGGCGGCGATCTCGTCGATGTAGCCGCCGCGGTAACCGTCGTCCGGGACCGGCGCGCCCGTCGCGGCGGCCAGCAGCGACCGGGCGAAGCGGTCGATCTGCACGCCGGCGTCGTTGAAGTAGTACTCCCGGGTGACGTCGGCGCCCGCGGCGTCGAGCAGCCGGGCCAGCGCGTCGCCGACCACCGCCCACCTGGCCCCGCCGATGTGCACCGGACCGGTCGGATTGGCGGAGACGAACTCCAGGTCGAGCCGGAGCCCCGCGAGGTGGTCCGAGCGTCCGTAAGCGGCACCGGCCAGGACGATGTCCCGGGCGAGGGAGCCCTTGGCGGCGCCGTCGAGCGTGATGTTGAGGAAGCCGGGTCCCGCGACCTCCGCCTTCGCCACCCCTGGGGCCGCGCCCACCAGGGGCGCCAGGATCTCCGCGACGCCCCGGCCCGTCATCCCCGCCTGCTTCGCGAGCAGCAGCGCGACATTGCTGGAGTAGTCACCGTGACGTCGCTGCCGGGGCCGCTCGATCCGGGCGGAGGCGGGAACCCGCACGCGCAGCTTCCCGGCGTCCACTGCTTCCCGGACGCTGTCGGAGATGACGAGGGCAAGATCGGCTGGAGTCACGCGCCGAGGCTATAGGTGCGCCGCACCGCCGGAAAACCGGTTTTCGCAGCGCCCGTGCCGCCCCCGGCCGCCTTGTCGACAGCCGCCCCCCATGGTCACATGGCGCCATGCACACGGAGCGGACGGACCGCCCCCGGCCGGGGGCCGACCCGGGCCTGTTCACCCCCGAGTCGGTGACCTGGCAGTTGCACGCCGACCCCATGATGTGGATCGCGGGCATCCGCGCGCTGTACCTCCAGGCGCTGCACCCCCGGGCGGTCCGCGGCGTCATGCAGAACTCCGACTTCCGGCGCGACGCCTGGGGCAGGCTGATGCGCACCGCGGCCTTCGTGGGGACCACGACGTACGGCACCACGGAGGCGGCCGAGCGGGCGGGCGCCCGGGTGCGGAAGATCCACAGCATGCTGGGGGCGACCGACCCGGACACCGGCGAGCGCTACGGGGTGGACGAACCGGAGCTCCTGCTGTGGGTGCACTGCGCGGAGATCGACTCGTACCTGCACGTCGTACGCCGCTCCGGTTTCCGGCTCACGGACGCGCAGGCCGACCGTTACGTGGCCGAACACCGTGTCAGCGCCCGCCTGGTGGGCCTGGACCCCGGCGCCGTCCCGGCGGACGAGGCGGAACTCACCGCGTATTTCGTGAAGACACGGCCGGAACTGGCCGCGGGGACCGAAGCACGTACCGTGGACGACTTCCTGCTCCGCCCGCCGACGCACCCCCTGCTGGTCCCGGCGCGGGCGCTGCTGTGGCGGCGCGTGGCGCAGCTGGCCTACGCCGCACTGCCGCCGTACGCCCACGACCTGTACGGCAGACCGGCTCCGCCGCCCGCCGCGGTGACGCGGCGGCTGCGTGCCACGGGCACCTCGCTGCGCGGCGTTCCCGCACGTCTGCGCTGGCAACTGCCGCCCAAACACATTCTCCGCGCCATGTCACGGCTCGGCCCCGGCTCGCGTCCGGCACCGTACAAAGTCGGCAGATAACTCGCCATACTGGACGGGCCTGGGGGAGGGCGCGGGTTCGGACGCGGTGCTGAGCGGCGACGGGGGCGGGGGCGAGCGCACGAGATGGCTGACTGCAAGCTGATCCAGGGCCGTTACCGGCTGCTCGAACTGATCGGGCGCGGTGGGATGGGCGAGGTCTGGCGGGCGCGGGACGAGTCGCTCGGCCGGCGGGTCGCCGTGAAGTGCCTCAAGCCGCTCGGCCCCCATCACGACCAGTCCTTCACCCGCGTCCTGCGCGAACGGTTCCGCCGCGAGGCCCGGGTCGCCGCGGCCCTCCAGCACCGCGGAGTGACGGTCGTCCACGACTTCGGCGAGTACGAGGGCGGCCTGTACCTGGTCATGGAGCTGCTGGAGGGCCGCAACCTCAGCCAGCTCCTGGAGGACAACAAGCACCACCCGCTGCCGGTGGACGACGTCGTGGACATCGCCGACCAGACGGCGGCCGCCCTGGCGTACACGCACCAGCAGGGCATCGTGCACCGGGACCTGAAACCGGCGAACATCATGCGGCTGACCGACGGCACGGTGAAGATCTGCGACTTCGGCATAGCCCGCCTCGGCCACGACATCGGCGTCACCGCGCGCCTGACCGGCACGGGCATCGCGATGGGCACCCCGCACTACATGTCGCCGGAGCAGATCAGCGGCACGCGGGTGGACCGGCGCAGCGACCTGTACTCCTTTGGCTGCGTGCTGTACGAGATCGCCACCGGGGTGCCGCCCTTCGACCTGGACGACGCCTGGGCCGTGCTCGTCGGCCACCGCGACACCCCGCCCGAGCCACCGCGCAGCCACCGCTCCGACCTGCCCGAATACGTCGAGCGGATCATCCTGGACCTGCTCGCGAAGGAGCCCGGCCAACGCCCCGGTGACGCCCACGAACTGCGCCGCCGGATCGTCTCGGGAAGAAGCGCGCCGCGCTACGCGCCCACGGTCATGTCCGCCCCCGTCAGGTTCCCGCCCGCCGCCGTGCCCCGCCCCCGCCCCGCGTCACGGCTGCCGTCCTGGACCCGGGGTATGACGACCGGTCACAAGGCCGCGGGCGCCGGGCTGCGGCAGACCCCGCCGGACACCGCGGCGGGGCTCAGCGGCGAGTGGATCGCCCGCCCGCTCACCGGCCCCGTACAGGAACCGCCCGCCGAGCGCCCCGACCCGCCGCCGGAGACGGTGACCGCGCTGACCGGCCGGCACAACGCCGGGCTCAGCCTCGGGCGGCTCGGCCGCTGGACGGAGGCGGGCGAGGTGCACCGGGCCGTCGCCGCCGAACGGGAGCACCTCCTCGGTCCCGACCACCCCGACACCCTCGCCAGCCGCTACGAGGTCGGCTTCACCCTCAGCCGCACCGGCCGCCCGGCGGACGCCCTGCGCGAGTACGGGCACGTCGCCGAGGCCAGGACCCGGCTCCTCGGCGCCGACCACCCCGACACCCTCGCCGCCCGGCAGGAGATGGCCTACGTACTGGGGCGGCTCGGCCGGCACTTCGAGGCGCACCAGGCGTACACGACCGTGCTCGCCGCCCGCGAGCGGACCATGGGCCCGGACCATCCGGACACCCTGCGCTGCCGCCACAACCTGGCCTTCAACCTCAGCCGCCTGGGCCGCCTGGAGGATTCCCACCGCATGGCCCGCGAGGTGGCCGACGCGAGGACCCGCATCCTCGGCGCGGAACACCCCGACACGCTGGTCACGCGGTACGAGGTGGCGTACGCGCTGGGCCAGCTCGGGCGCTGGCCGGAGGCGCTGCGCACCTACCAGGAGGTGGCCGAGGCACGCGCCGGGGCACTCGGCCCCGACCACCCCGACACCCTCGCCGCCCGCTACGAGGTGGGCATCAGCCTCGGCCGCCTGGGCCGCAGCGCCGACGCCCTCAAGCTCTACCGCACCCTGGTCGACGACCGCACCCGGGTACACGGCCCGGCCCACCCGGAGACCCTGCGCGCCCGGCACGGCCTCGGCGTGAACCTCGGCCGCATGAACCGCTGGGAGGAAGCCCTCGCGGAGGCCCGGGACGTCAGCGCGATCCGCGAACGCGTTCTGGGCCCCGACCACCCCGACACCCTGGTCAGCCACCGCGAGGTGGCCGTCGGCCTGGGCTGGCTGAGCCGCTGGGCCGACGCCCTCACCGAATACCGCCGGGTGGCCACAGCCCGCGAACAAACCCTGGGCCCCGACCACCCCGACACCCTGTCCAGCCGCAACGACGAGGCCCACTGCCTGGAACAACTGGGCCGCGGCGCAGAGGCGGTGGAGCTCTACCGCAGAGTCGCAGCGCTCCGCCAGAACCGCCGGACGGGCAGCCGCTGACGCCTTGCTGCACGTGCCCCCGCCGCCACCCACCCCCCGGCCCTCCCCCCTCACGCAGCCGCCGTCGCACGGCCCCGGCCCACCCCGACACGAGGCGCACCGGCGGACAAGGGCACCACCTGGCCCGCACGGCGACACCCCCGCACCACCTCTGGCCGCTCCGGATCACCGCGTGCTACCAAGAGCCATGCTGCCTCTGCCTGCACACCAGGGTTACGACGCCGTGATCGTCGGCGGCGGCCACAACGGTCTGGTCGCCGCCGCCTACCTGGCCAGGGCCGGCCGATCGGTCCTGGTCCTGGAGCGGCTGGACGCCACCGGCGGCGCCGCCGTCTCCACCCGCCCGTTCGCCGGCGTCGACGCCCGCCTGTCCCGCTACTCGTACCTGGTCAGCCTGTTGCCCAGGAAGATCGTGCGGGACCTGGACCTCGACTTCCGGGTCCGCGGCCGCGACATCTCCTCGTACACCCCGGTCGAGCGGGCCGGGCGCGCCACCGGCCTGCTGGTCGGCGGCGGCGAGCGGCGCACCCGTGAGGCGTTCGCCCGCCTGACCGGCTCCGACCGCGAGTACGAGTCCTGGCGACGCTTCTACGGTATGACGGCCCGGGTCGCCCAGCGAGTGTTCCCGACACTCACCGAACCCTTGCCCACCAAAGCCGAACTGCGCCGCCGCATCGACGACGAGGACGCCTGGCGCACCCTCTTCGAGGAACCGATCGGGACCGCGATCGAGAGTGCCTTCGCCGATGACCTGGTCCGGGGCGTGGTCCTCACCGACGCCCTGATCGGCACCTTCGCCGACGCCCACGATCCCACGCTCCGGCAGAACCGCTGCTTCCTGTACCACGTCATCGGCGGCGGCACCGGCTCCTGGGACGTGCCGGTCGGCGGCATGGGCGCGCTGACCGACGCGATCGCCGCCGCGGCGCGCGACGCGGGCGCGGTGATCGCCACCGGCCGGGAGGCCGTACGGATCGAGACGGACGGCAGCACGGCCGAGATCACCCACCGGGGAGCGGCAGGCGAAGAACGAGTAGCGGCCCGGCACGTACTGGTGAACGCCTCGCCGCAAGAGCTGGCCGCACTGCTCGGCGACCCGCCCCCCACCCCCGCCGAGGGCGCACAGCTCAAGGTGAACATGCTGCTCACCCGCCTGCCCAGGCTGCGCGACACCGCCGTGGACCCGCGAGAGGCGTTCGCCGGTACCTTCCACATCGCCGAGGGCTACGGACAACTGGCGACCGCTCACGCCGAGGCCGCGTCCGGCAGGCTGCCGACCGCGCCGCCCTCCGAGATCTACTGCCACTCGCTCACCGACCCGTCGATCCTGGGCGAGGACCTGGCCGAGCAGGGCTACCAGACCCTCACCCTGTTCGGCCTGCACACACCGGCCCGGCTCTTCGCCCGCGCCCGCGACCACGACGCCGTACGCGAGGAACTGCTGAAGTCGACGGTGGCGCAGCTCGACGCGCACCTGGCCGAACCGCTGGCGGACTGCCTGGCGACGGACGCGGAGGGGCGGCCGTGCATCGAGGCGAAGTCGCCGCTGGACCTGGAGCGGGACCTGCGGCTGCCGGCCGGCAACATCTTCCACCGAGACCTGGCCTTCCCGTACGCGCGGGAGGACACCGGCCGCTGGGGCGTGGAGACCGCCCACGCCAACGTCCTGCTGTGCGGAGCGGGAGCGGTACGCGGCGGCGGCGTGAGCGGGGTGCCGGGCCACAACGCGGCGATGTCGGTGCTGGAGCGCCTGGAGGACCACGCACCGTAACAGCCCGCCCGATAAAGCTGACGGAGCATCAGAAAGAGTCTTCCGTACTCCCGCCGGCTACGGCATCCTGCGCCCATGCAGACGGAGCTGAGCAAGCACCTGGGAATCGAGCACGCCGTCTTCGGCTTCACGCCCTTCCCGGCCGTCGCCGCGGCCATCAGCAGGGCGGGCGGATTCGGCGTGCTCGGCGCGGTCCGCTACACGGCCCCCGACGACCTCAAGCGCGACCTCGACTGGATGCAGGACCACGTCGGCGACCGGCCGTACGGACTCGACGTGGTGATGCCCGCGAAGAAGGTCGAGGGCGTCACCGAGGCCGACGTGGAGGCGATGATCCCCGAGGGGCACCGCCAGTACGTACGGGACACCCTCGCCAAGTACGGCGTGCCCGAACTGGCCGAGGGCGAGGAGTCCGGCTGGCGCATCACCGGCTGGATGGAACAGGTCGCCCGCACCCAGCTGGACGTCGCCTTCGACTACCCGGTCAAGCTGCTGGCCAACGCGCTGGGCTCACCGCCGGCCGACGTCATCGAACGCGCCCACGCCAAGGGCATCCCCGTCGCGGCGCTCGCGGGCAGCGCCCGGCACGCGCGCAAGCACGCGGCGGCGGGCATCGACATCGTGGTCGCCCAGGGGTACGAGGCGGGCGGGCACACCGGGGAGATCGCGTCGATGGTGCTGACGCCGGAGGTGGTCGACGCCGTCGACCCGCTGCCCGTGCTCGCGGCGGGCGGCATCGGCAGCGGACGGCAGATCGCGGCCGCGTTCGCGCTCGGCGCCCAGGGCGTCTGGCTCGGCTCGCTCTGGCTGACCACCACGGAGGCCGACATGCACTCGCCCGCGGTGACCCGCAAACTGCTCGCCGCGGGCTCGGGCGACACCGTCCGCTCCCGAGCTCTGACCGGCAAGCCCGCCCGGCAGCTCCGCACCGAGTGGACCGACGCCTGGGACGACCCCGAGGGACCCGGCACGCTCCCCATGCCCCTCCAGGGCCTGCTGGTCGCGGACGCTCTCACCCGGATCCAGAAGTACGAGGTCGAACCACTCCTGGGCACCCCCGTGGGCCAGATCGTCGGGCGGATGAACAGCGAACGCGGCGTCCAGGCGGTCTTCGACGACCTGACCCGCGGCTTCGAACGGGCGGTGGACCGCGTTGTCCGCGTAGCCGGAAGGAACGGGTCATGACCACACCCGCACCCGCACCCACCGGATTCTGGGCCCAGGCCACACAGAACCCCGACCGTACGGTGCTCGTAGCCCCGAACGGCGAGGAGTGGACCGCCGGACGCCTGCACGCCGAGGTCAACCGGCTGGTACACGGCCTGCGCGCCGCGGGACTGGCCCGGGGCGACGCCTTCGCCGTCGTGCTGCCCAACGGAGTCGAGTTCTTCACCGCGTACCTGGCCGCCTCGCAGGCCGGTTTCTACCTGGTCCCCGTCAACCACCACCTCGTCGGACCGGAGATCGCCTGGATCGTCGCCGACTCGGGCGCGAAGGTGCTCATCGCACACGAACGCTTCGCGGACGCCGCACGACTCGCCGCCGACGAGGCGGGACTCCCGGCCACGCACCGGTACGTCATCGGCGACCCGGAGAGCTGCGACGGCTTCCGCCCGTACCCCGAACTCCTCGAAGGACAGAGCCCGTCGCCGCCCGAGGACCGCACCCTGGGCTGGGTCATGAACTACACCTCGGGCACCACGGGCCGCCCGCGCGGCATCCGCCGCCCGCTGCCCGGCAAGCCGCCCGAGGAGGCGTACCTCGGCGGCTTCCTCGGCATCTTCGGCATCAGGCCCTTCGACGGCAACGTGCACCTGGTCTGCTCGCCGCTCTACCACACGGCGGTACTCCAGTTCGCGGGCGCGTCCCTGCACATCGGCCACCGCCTGGTGCTGATGGAGAAGTGGACGCCCGAGGAGATGCTGCGGCTGATCGACCGGCACAGGTGCACGCACACCCACATGGTGCCGACCCAGTTCCACCGGCTGCTCGCGCTGCCCGAGGAGGTCAGGGCGCGCTACGACGTGTCGTCGATGCGGCACGCCATCCATGGTGCGGCCCCGTGTCCCGACCACGTGAAACGGGCGATGATCGCATGGTGGGGCCACAGTGTGGAGGAGTACTACGCGGCGAGCGAGGGCGGCGGGGCCTTCGCCACCGCCGAGGACTGGCTGAAGAAACCCGGCACCGTCGGCCGCGCCTGGCCGATCAGCGAACTCGCCGTCTTCGACGACGACGGCAGCCGGCTCCCGCCCGGCGAACTCGGCACCGTCTACATGAAGATGACCACCGGCGGCTTCTCGTACCACAAGGACGAGGCCAAGACCCGCAAGAACCGCATCGGCGACTTCTTCACCGTCGGCGATCTCGGCTGCCTGGACGAGGACGGTTACCTCTTCCTGCGGGACCGCAAGATCGACATGATCATCTCGGGCGGCGTCAACATCTACCCGGCCGAGATCGAGTCCGTCCTGCTCGGCCACCCGGCCGTCGCCGACGCCGCCGCCTTCGGCATCCCGCACGACGACTGGGGCGAGGAGGTCAAGGCCGTCGTGGAACCGGCCCCCGGCCACGCACCGGACGCGTCCCTGGCCGCTGACGTCCTCGCCCACTGCGAGCGGCAGCTCGCCGGCTACAAGCGCCCCAGGAGCGTCGACTTCATCGAGGAGATGCCCCGCGACCCGAACGGCAAGCTGTACAAGCGCCGCCTGCGCGACCCGTACTGGGAGGGCCGCACGCGCAACGTGTAGGGCACGCACGCGCACCGCCCAAGCGTCCTGCCGACCCCACGTCTTGACCCGACTCCATGCCCACCAGGAGGATCGCGCCGGACGGGCGGACGAAGGAGCAGGTCATGACGGCGGGTCTGACGACGGGTGCGACGGCGGGGCGGAGTGTCACGGTGGACGGCGTGCTGCGCCGCAGCGCGGGCCGGACCCCGAAGCGTGTCGCGATCCACTACCGGGACCGCTCCTGGACCTACGCGGAACTGGACGACGCGGTCTCCCGGGCCGCCCGCGCGCTGCTCGACGCGGGCCTCGCGCACGGCGACCGCGTCGGCGCCTACGGCCACAACTCGGACGCGTACCTGATCGGCTTCCTGGCCTGCGCCCGCGCCGGCCTGGTGCACGTACCGGTCAACCAGAACCTCACCGGCGACGACCTGGCGTACATCGTGCGCCAGGCGGGCTGCGCGCTCGTCCTGGCGGACCCGGACCTCGCGGACCACCTGCCCGAGGGCACCCGCGTCCTGCCTCTGCGCGATACGGACGACACGCTGCTGACCCGCCTGGCCGCTGCCGCTCCGTACGACGGTCCCGAGCCGCGCGCCGAGGACCTGGCGCAACTGCTGTACACCTCGGGCACCACCGCGCTGCCCAAGGGCGCGATGATGAGCCACCGTGCCCTGGTGCACGAGTACCTGAGCGCCATCACCGCGCTCGACCTCCAGGCGGGCGACCGGCCCGTGCACTCGCTGCCGCTGTACCACTCGGCGCAGATGCACGTCTTCCTGGTGCCCTACCTCGCGGTCGGCGCGGAGAACGTCATCCTCGACGCGCCGGACGCCGGGCGGATCTTCGACCTGGTGGAGGCGGGCCGCGCGGACAGCCTTTTCGCCCCGCCCACCGTGTGGATCGGCCTCGCGAACCGGCCCGACTTCGCCACCCGCGACCTGAGCGGGCTGCGCAAGGCGTACTACGGCGCGTCGATCATGCCGGTGCCGGTCCTGGAACGGCTGCGGGAGCGGCTGCCCGGGCTCGCGTTCTACAACTGCTTCGGACAGAGCGAGATCGGCCCGCTCGCCATGGTCCTCGGCCCCGGCGAGCACAAGGGCCGGATGGACTCCTGCGGCCGGCCCGTGCTCTTCGTGGAGGCCCGGGTCGTGGACGCGTCCGGCGCGGACGTGCCCGACGGCGAGCAGGGCGAGGTCGTCTACCGCTCACCGCAGCTGTGCGAGGGCTACTGGGACAAGCCCGGGGAGACGGCGGACGCCTTCCGCGGCGGCTGGTTCCACTCCGGCGACCTCGCCGTGCGCGACAAGCAGGGCTTCTTCACCGTCGTGGACCGGGTCAAGGACGTCATCAACTCCGGCGGCGTACTGGTCGCCTCGCGGCAGGTGGAGGACGCCCTCTACACGCACGAGGCGGTCGCCGAGGTGGCGGTCGTCGGCCTCCCCGACGACCGCTGGATCGAGGCCGTCACCGCGGTCGTCGTCCCCCGGGGCGAGGTCACCGAGGCGGAACTCCTCGCCCACGCCCGCGAGCACCTCGCCCACTTCAAGGCGCCGAAGCGGATCCTCTTCGTGGACGAACTGCCGCGCAACGCCAGCGGGAAGATCCTCAAGCGCGAGCTGAGGGACCGGTTCGACACCCGCTGACCCGCCACCCGCTGACCCGGCATCCGGGAACGCGGCACCCGGGGACCCTACTTCGGGCGCAGGTCCACGATCCGCTTGATCTTCCCCACCGACCGCTCCAGCGACTCCGGTTCGACGATCTCCACGGCGACCGAGACCCCGATACCGTCCTTCACGCCCGCCGCGATGGCGCGGGCGGCGGCCTCGCGGGTCTCCGGGCCGGCGCCCGCGCGGGCCTCCGCGCGCACGGTGAGGGAGTCGAGGCGGCCCTCGCGGGTCAGCCGGAGCTGGAAGTGCGGCGCGACGCCGGGCGTACGCAGCACGATCTCCTCGACCTGGGTCGGGAAGAGGTTGACCCCGCGCAGGATGACCATGTCGTCGCTGCGCCCGGTGATCTTCTCCATGCGCCGGAAGACCCGGGCCGTGCCGGGCAGCAGCCGGGTCAGGTCCCGGGTCCGGTAGCGGATCACGGGCATGGCCTCCTTGGTGAGCGAGGTGAAGACCAGCTCGCCCTCCGCGCCGTCCGGCAGCACCTCGCCCGTGACCGGGTCCACCACCTCGGGATAGAAGTGGTCCTCCCAGACGTGCAGCCCGTCCTTGGTCTCCACGCACTCCTGGGCGACGCCAGGGCCGATCACCTCGGACAGCCCGTATATGTCGACCGCGTCGATCGCGAAGCGCTCCTCGATCTCCCGCCGCATCCGCTCCGTCCACGGCTCGGCACCGAAGACCCCGACGCGCAGCGAGGTGGAGCGCGGGTCGACGCCCTGCCGCTCGAACTCGTCGAGGAGCGTGAGCATGTACGAGGGCGTCACCATGATGATCTCGGGCCCGAGATCCCGGATGAGCTGCACCTGCCGGGCCGTCATGCCGCCGGACGCGGGGATGACCGTACAGCCGAGCCGTTCGGCGCCGTAGTGGGCGCCGAGGCCGCCGGTGAACAGGCCGTAGCCGTAGGCCACGTGCACCTTGTCGCCGGGGCGGGCGCCCGCCGCCCGGAGCGAGCGGGCCACCATGTCGGACCACATGGACAGGTCGTTCTCCGTGTAGCCGACGACCGTGGGGCGGCCGGTGGTGCCGCTGGAGGCGTGGATGCGCCGCAGCCGCTCCTGCGGCACCGCGAACATCCCGTACGGGTAGTTCTCCCGCAGGTCGGCCTTGACGGTGAACGGGAACCGGGAGAGGTCGGCGAGGGTCCGGCAGTCCTCGGGGCGGATGCCCGCCTTGTCGAAGGACTGCCGGTAGAAGGGCACGTTCTCGTACGCGTGCCGCAGCGACGCCCGCAGCCGCTCGGTCTGCAAGACCCGCAGCTCCTCGGGGCCGAGCCGCTCCGCCGCGTCCAGCAGGTCCTCGGAGCCCGTGGGATCCACCATGGCGACTTCTCCCTCACCAACCGCACCATTACGGGCGACCGATCATTCGGTCGCTGTGTTCGGGATCAGTAATGCAGGCCGGTCGGCGTCGTGCAAGAGGCCGGCCTACGTTTTCTGCCCGGCGGCACCGCGTCAGCGCGCCGCGCGGGTCGCCACCGACCGTGCCCACCGGTAGTCGGCCTTGCCGCTGGGGGAGCGCTGGACGGCGTCCGTGACGACGAGCTGCCGCGGCACCTTGTAGCCCGCGAGGTGGGCGCGGCAGTGGGTCTGGATCTCCTCCAGGGTCGGTGCGCGGACCGTGCCCTCGCGGAGCTGCACGATCGCGGCCACGTGGTTGCCCCACCGCTCGTCCGGCACCCCGGCGACCAGCGCGTCGTACACGTCGGGGTGGGACTTGAGGGCCTGCTCGACCTCCTCCGGGTACACCTTCTCGCCGCCGGTGTTGATGCACTGCGAGCCCCGCCCGAGGACGGTGACGACGCCGTCCTCGTCGACGAGGGCCATGTCGCCGAGGAGCACCCAGCGCTCGCCGTCGAGCTGGAAGAAGGTCTCGGCGGTGGTCCGGGGGTCGTTGTAGTAGCCGAGCGGTACGTGGCCGCGCTGGGCGATCCGGCCCGGCTCGCCGGGGACCGCGGGCCGGTGGGTGACCGGGTCGACCACGCGCGTACGGGAGTTGACCTCGATCCGGAAGCCCTTCTCCGGGCCCGAGTCCGCGGTCGCGGTGCCGTTGAACCCGGACTCCGAGGACCCGAAGTTGTTCAGCAGCAGCGCGTTCGGTACCAGGGCCTGGAACTGCCGGCGCACCGTCTCCGACATGATCGCGCCGGACGACGACACGCTGAACAGGGACGAGCAGTCCGTGTCCTTCATGGGCCCGCCCAGCGCGTCGACGAGCGGGCGCAGCATCGCGTCGCCGACCAGCGACACGCTGCTGACCTTCTCCTTCTCGATGGTCCGCAGGACCTCCTCGGGCACGTACTTGCGGTGGATCACGACGCGCTGGCCGAAGTGGAAGGCGATGAACGTGGTGAGGGTGGACGTGCCGTGCATCAGCGGGGGAGTGGGGAAGAAGGTCAGACCCGCCGATCCGGCGGCGACGCGCTCGGCCAGTTCCTCCGGGCGCGCGACCGGCTCCCCGGTGGGCGCGCCGCCGCCCAGGCCCGCGAAGAACAGGTCCTCGTGCCGCCACATCACGCCCTTGGGCATCCCGGTCGTGCCGCCGGTGTAGATGATGAACAGGTCGTCCGCCGAGCGCGGCGGGAAGCTCCGCTCGGGCGAGCCCGCGGCCTCGGCGTCCGTAAAGGCGACGGCGGGCAGCGGGCCGGATGCCGTCGGGCTGGATGCCGCCGGGGCGGCGTCGGGCCCGGTGGCAGCGGGTGCGGGCGCCCCCACCCGGACGAGGTGCCGCAGCGCCGGCGTGCGCGGCAGCACCGCCGCCACCCGGTCGTCGAACTCCGCGTCGAAGACCAGCGCCACCAGATCCGCGTCCCGGTACAGATACGCCAACTCCTCCTCGACGTAGCGGTAGTTGACGTTCACCGGCACCAGGCGGGCCTTCAGGCAGGCGAGCACGGTCTGTACGTACTCGACGCCGTTGTAGAGGTGCAGCCCGAGGTGCTCGCCGGGGCGCAGGCCGCTGTCGGCGAGATGGTGGGCGAGCCGGTTGGCCGCCGCGTCGAGCTGCGCGTAGGTCAGCCGGCGTTCGGCGCCGGTGCCCGGGTGGTCGACGTACACCAGCGCCTCCCGGCCGGGGACCACGTCGACCACCGACTCGAACAGGTCGGCAAGGTTGTACTCCACGGCTCCTCCTGACCCCATGGCGCGCCTGGCATCCACCGGTTCCTCGGCCGTCGCTCGTCTTCGTCGGTCATCAGAGCAAAGCGGGACCCCACTGGGAAGGGGCGCGGCGCAAGTAATCTGACTGAGTGTCAGAAAACCCTTGTCCTGGCAGCAAGGCTCCTGCAACCTGTTCTCGTTCCGCAGACGGGAGGACGGCGATGGGCGGTACCGAACACCTCACCGTGCAGCGCGAAGGCGCCACACTGGTGCTCACGCTCAACAGGCCCGAGAGCAAGAACGCGCTCTCCCTGCCGATGCTGGTCGGCCTGTACGACGGCTGGCTGGCGGCCGACGAGGACGACGACGTGCGGTCGATCGTGCTCACCGGGGCGGGCGGCGCGTTCTGCGCGGGCATGGACCTCAAGGCCCTCGCCGGGAGGGGTCTCGAAGGCGAGTCGTACCGGGACCGGCTGAAGGCCGACCCCGACCTGCACTGGAAGGCGATGCTCCGCCACCACCGGCCGCGCAAACCGGTGATCGCCGCCGTCGAGGGCGCCTGCGTGGCGGGCGGCACCGAGATCCTCCAGGGCACCGACATCCGGGTGGCCGGCGAGTCGGCGACCTTCGGTCTGTTCGAGGTCCGCCGCGGGCTCTTCCCCATCGGCGGCTCCACGGTCCGCCTCCAGCGGCAGATCCCGCGCACCCACGCCCTGGAGATGCTGCTCACCGGGCGCCCGTACAGCGCGCGCGAGGCCGCGGACATCGGCCTGATCGGCCGCGTCGTGCCGGACGGCACCGCACTGGAAGCGGCCCTGGGGATCGCCGAGCAGGTCAACGCCTGCGGACCGCTCGCGGTCGAGGCCGTCAAGGCGTCCGTGTACGAGACCGCCGCCCTGACCGAGACCGAGGGCCTGGCGGCCGAACTGGAACGCGGCTGGCCGGTCTTCGACACCGCCGACGCCAAGGAAGGCGCCCGGGCCTTCGCCGAGAAGCGCCCGCCCGTCTACCGGCGCGCCTGACTCCCAAGGAGGCACCAGCGATGCCCGAAGCCGACGTACTCAAAGCGCCCCTCGTCGTGGAGTTCCCCTTCACCCGCTCGCTCGGCCCCGTGCAGAGCGCCTTCCTCACCGGGCTGCGCGAGCGCGTCGTGCTCGGCGTGCGGACCACCGACGGCCGGACCCTCGTCCCGCCCGTCGAGTACGACCCGGTCACCGCCGAGGAGCTGCGCGACCTGGTCGAGGTCGCACCCACCGGCACGGTCACCACCTGGGCCTGGAACCACGCACCGCGCCCCGGGCAGCCCCTCGCCACCCCGTTCGCCTGGGTCCTGGTACGGCTCGACGGCACCGACACCGCGCTGCTGCACGCCCTCGACGCGCCCGGACCCGACGCCGTGCGCACCGGCCTGCGGGTCCGCGTCCGCTGGGCCGCCGAACGCTCCGGCGCCATCACCGACATCGCCTGCTTCGAGCCGTACGACGACGCGCAGGCCCCGACCGCGGCGGAACCGGCCGCCCACGACGGCCGGTTCGCGGACATGGTGACCGGCATCGTCGCCCCCGCACGCCTCGACTACACCTACGCGCCCGGCCGCGCCACGACCCGCTACCTGCGCGCCCTCGCCGAGCGGCGCACCGTCGGCGAACGCTGCCCCGAGTGCCACAAGGTCTACGTCCCGCCCCGCGGCGCCTGCCCCACCTGCGGCGTCGCCACCGGGGAGCAGGTCGAGGTCGGCCCGCGCGGCACGGTCACCACGTACTGCATCGTCAACATCAAGGCTGCTCACACGGCGAATCTGGACATCGAAGTGCCCTACGTCTACGCGCACATCGCGCTCGACGGCGCCGATCTCGCACTGCACGGCCGGATCGGCGGCATCCCCTACGACCAGGTGCGCATGGGCCTGCGCGTCGAACCGGTGTGGACGGACGGCGCCCGCCATCCCGACCACTACCGGCCGGCCGGCGAGCCCGACGCCGACTACGACACGTACAAGGAGCTGCTGTGACGCGGGACATCGCGGTGGTCGCCTTCGCGCAGACCGATCACCGGCGCACCAGTGACGAGCTGTCCGAGGTCGAGATGCTGCTGCCGGTCCTGCACGACGTGCTCGACCGCACCGGACTGAAGACGAGCGACATCGGTTTCACCTGCTCCGGCTCCTCCGACTACCTCGCGGGCCGCGCCTTCTCCTTCACCATGGCGCTCGACGGCGTGGGCGCCTGGCCGCCGGTCTCCGAGTCGCACGTGGAGATGGACGGCGCCTGGGCGCTGTACGAGGCGTGGGTGAAACTGCTGACCGGCGACGCCGACACCGCGCTCGTCTACGCGTACGGCAAGTCCTCGCCCGGCTCCGTACGGGACGTCCTGACCCGGCAGCTCGACCCGTACTACCTGGCGCCGCTGTGGCCGGACTCGGTGGCGCTCGCCGCGCTCCAGGCGCAGGCGCTCATCGACGCGGGCGCCACGGACGAACCGGCGCTCGCCGCGGTGGCCGCCCGCAGCCGCGAGGCCGCGACCGCCAACCCGCACGCCCAGCTGCGCGGCGACGTCTCCCACGGCGACTACCTGGTACGCCCATTGCGCACCGGCGACTGCCCGCCCGTCGGGGACGGCGCCGCCGCCGTGATCCTCGCGGCCGGGGACCGGGCCCGTGAGCTGTGCGAGCGGCCCGCCTGGATCCGCGGCATCGACCACCGCACGGAGGCCCACTCCCTGGGCGTGCGCGACCTGACCGACTCGCCCTCGGCGCGGCTCGCCGCCGAGAAGGCCGGCGCCTTCGAACGCCCCGTCGACACCGCCGAACTGCACGCGCCGTTCAGCTCCCAGGAAATCGTCCTGCGCAGGGCGCTGCGGCTCGGCGACGACGTGGCCGTGAACCCCTCCGGGGGAGCGCTCGCGGCCAACCCCGTCATGGCCGCGGGACTGATCCGTGTCGGCGAGGCCGCCGCCCGCGTCCACCGCGGCGCCTCCGACCGTGCGCTCGCGCACGCCACCTCCGGGCCCTGCCTCCAGCAGAACCTGGTCGCCGTACTGGAAGGGGACGCCCGATGAGCAAGGAGCCCGTGGCCGTCGTCGGCATCGGCCAGACCAAGCACGTCGCCGCGCGCCGGGACGTCTCCCTCGCCGGTCTGGTCCGGGAGGCGGCCGTGCGTGCCCTGGCCGACGCCGAGCTGACCTGGGCCGACATCGACGCCGTCGTCATCGGCAAGGCGCCCGACTTCTTCGAGGGCGTCATGATGCCCGAGCTGTACCTCGCCGACGCGCTGGGCGCCGTCGGCAAGCCGATGCTCCGCGTCCACACGGCGGGCTCCGTCGGCGGCTCCACGGCGCTCGTGGCCACCAGCCTCGTCGCCGCCCGCGTCCACGGCACCGTGCTGACCCTCGCCTTCGAGAAGCAGTCGGAGTCGAACGCCATGTGGGGCCTGTCCCTGCCGATCCCCTTCCAGCAGCCGCTGCTCGCCGGGGCAGGCGGCTTCTTCGCCCCGCACGTCCGCGCCTACATGCGGCGCACCGGCGCCCCCGACACCGTCGGCTCCCTCGTCGCCTACAAGGACCGCCGCAACGCGCTCCTGAACCCGTACGCGCATCTGCACGAGCACGACATCACCCTGGACAAGGTCCGTGCCTCGCCGATGCTGTGGGACCCGATCCGCTACTCGGAGACCTGTCCGTCCTCCGACGGGGCGTGCGCGATGATCCTCACCGACCGGGCGGGCGCGGCCCGTTCGCCCCAGCCGCCCGCCTGGCTGCACGGCGGCGCGATGCGCAGCGAACCGACCCTCTTCGCGGGCAAGGACTTCGTCTCGCCGCGGGCCGGCCAGGACTGCGCGGCCGACGTGTACCGGCAGGCGGGCATCGCCGACCCGCGCCGCGACATCGACGCCGTCGAGATGTACGTCCCGTTCTCCTGGTACGAGCCGATGTGGCTGGAGAACCTCGGTTTCGCCGACGAGGGCGAGGGCTGGAAACTCACCGAGTCCGGGGTGACCGAGCTGGACGGGGACCTGCCCGTCAACATGTCGGGCGGGGTGCTCTCCGCCAACCCCATCGGCGCCTCCGGCATGATCCGGTTCGCCGAGGCGGCCCTCCAGGTGCGCGGACAGGCCGGAGAACACCAGGTGGACGGGGCCCGCCGGGTGCTCGGGCACGCCTACGGCGGCGGCTCCCAGTTCTTCTCGATGTGGCTGGTGGGCGCCGCACCCCCGGCCACCTGAAGTCCTCACCCCACGTGGCCTGTCGGGCGCCGGACCCGATCGCTAGGCTGGCGGCGGACGACGAACCGGGAGGAGCACGGACGTGGCCGAAAGCACCATCGAGCAGCACCCGCTCGCGGGCTGGGACAAGCCTGAGCTGGACCTCAGCAAGGCCGAGTGGCAGTCCAGCAGCCGAGGACGGGGAGACGTCCAGATCGCCTTTGTCGAGGGCTTCATCGCGATGCGCAACAGCGGCCGGCCCGAGAGTCCCTCCCTGATCTTCACACCCGCCGAGTGGGGCGCCTTCGTCTCCGGGGCGCGTGAAGGGGAGTTCGACCTGACGTGAGGACGGGCGGCGCGCACGGCGGCTGACCCCCGCCCCTCTCCCATGACCCAGGGGAGGGGCGTCCGTCCGTGAACGCCTTCGGAGACGACACTTTTCCGCGAACACGCGAACACGCGGCCCTCGCCGCCGTGCCGCGACCCGCGCGTGAGTCAGGCTGGCCGGGGAAGCGGTTGATCAAGGTCTCGTACCGAAGGCGAGGAGTGAGATGAGCACCCCACCGGTCATCGTGGCGGTCGACGGATCGGACGACAGCCTGCGCGCCCTGGAATGGGCCCTGGACGCCGCCCGGGTACGCGAGGCCCCGCTGCGCGTGGTGCACGTGCGGCAGTACGCGGCGTGGGGACAGCCCGACGTCCTGGTCGCCGGACCACCCGACCCCGTCGACGATCCGGTCCTCGACCAGGTGCGTACGCATCTGGAGAGCCGCCCCTACCGGCCCGCGGCCGAGTACCTGGGGCTGCCCGACCGGCCCGCCGTGGAGTACCTCGCCCTCGAAGGCGCCCCGGGCGCGGTGATCCCGGAACTCGGCTCCGGTGCCCAGCTCCTCGTGCTCGGCTCGCGCGGGCGCGGCGGCTTCGCCAGTCTGCTGCTCGGCTCCAACGGGATGGCCGCGGCCCGTGACGCCGAGTGCCCGGTGGTCGTCGTGGAGCGGCCGGGCCGCGAGGTGCCGGACGCGCCCGTGGTGGAGGCGGGGCCGCGCGTGGTCGTCGGCGTGCACGTGGAGCACCCCGACGACGCCACCCTGACCTTCGCGTTCACCGAGGCGGCCCGGCGCAAGGCCCGGGTGCACGTGATCGCCGCGTACCCGTGGCCCGTACCGGCCTGGACGGCGCCCGGCGACTTCGCCTCCGCGCCCCTGGACAGCGACGCCGTCGAGGAAGCGACCCGCACCCTGGCCGAGGACCTCGTCGAACCGCACCGCGAGCGGCACCCCGATCTCCGCGTCGACGTGTCCGTGCCCGCGGGCGACGCGGCGGGCCATCTCGTCGCGGCCTCCCCGGACGCGGACCTCGTCGTCGTCGGCCGCCACCGCAGACGCCTGTTCTCCCCCGTCCGCCTCCTGGGCTCGGTCACCCAGGCCGTCCTGCTGCACGCGACGAGCCCGGTCGCGGTGGTACCACCGGCTCCCGCCGAGGAGGACTGACCCGAGGCCCTGGCCGGCGGGCCGCCGGAGCCGGGCCGGGGCGGCGGCCCGGACGGGGCACGCGGCTCGTGTCCGCCCTCGCGGCGACCGTCCGGCACGACGGTGCCGGGCGAGTGACCGACGACCACCGGCGTCACGGGAAGACCGCCCGATCCCGCCCGGCCCCACGGGACGGGCGGTGATCGAGAGGGGCGTGGACGGGACCGGGCAGTATGGCCGTACGGGCTCGGGCGTCGGGCCGCGGGCGTAGGCTGAAGTGCCTGTAGGTCACGGTGCGCACCCGCTCCACACGTCGGCAGCGCCGCCGTGACAGGGGGTGCCCCATGGTCCAGCGCATCGCACACAGCCGCCGCGTCCTCTTCGAGCGCGACAGCGAACTCACCGCCGCCGACCAGGCGTTGGCGGAGCTCACCGGCGTGCGCCCGGACGGCGGCGAGCCGTCCGAGCGCCCGCGCGGCGCGCTCCTCGCCTTCGCCGGCCGGGCCGGCCTCGGCAAGACCACGCTCCTCGCGGAGATCCGGCGCCGCGCCACCGCCCTCGGCTGCACCGTCCTCGCCGCCCGCGGCGGCGACCAGGAGCAGGGCGTCGCCTTCCACGTGGCCAGGCAACTGCTGCAACCCCGGCTCGTCGGCCTGACCGCGTCCGAACTGCGCTCCTCGCTCGGCAGTTGGTACGCCATCGTCGGGCCCGCGCTCGGCCTGTGCGCCCCCGCCGAGGGCGCCCCGCCCGACCAGCAGGGCCTGCGCGACGGACTCGACTGGGTCCTCACCCACCTCGCGGTGCGGCGCGCCCCGATGGTGCTCGCCCTCGACGACGCGCACTGGGCCGACCCGGAGTCCCTGAGCTGGCTCGCCGCGTTCGCCCCGCGCGCCGAGGAACTGCCGCTGCTGCTGGTCGTCGCCTACCGGCCCGAAGAACTCCCCGACCACGCCGAGTCGTTCAGGCGGCTGCCGGGGAGGGCCGGACAGCGCCCCCTCGACCTCGAACCGCTCAGCGCCGCCGCGGTCGCCGGGCTGGTCCGCGAGAGCCTCGGCACCCAGGCCGACGACGCGTTCTGCCGCGAGTGCTGGGCGGTCACCGCGGGCAACCCCTTCGAGGCCGTCGAACTGACCGCCAAGGTGCACGACCGCGGACTCGCCCCCACCGAGGCCGGCGCCCACCTGCTGCGCGACCTGGCCGCCGCGGTCAAGGGCCGCGGCCTGATCGCCCGGCTCGAACGGCTCGGCACCTCCACCGTCCGCTTCGCCTGGGCCTGCGCCGTGCTCGGCACCGAGATCCGCCCGGCCCTCGCCGCCGCCGTCGCAGGGCTCGGCGCCGAGGAGGCCGCCGACGCCGCCGACACCCTGCGCGGCGCCCGCGTCCTCACCGGCGCCGGCACCCTCGAATTCGTCCACCCGCTGATCGCCACCGCCGTCTACCGCGCCATCCCCGGCGGCTTCCGCGTCGCGCTGCACGGCCAGGCCGCCTGGTGCGTCGTGGACGCGGGCCTCGGCCCGTCGGCCGCCGCCCGGCACCTCCTCGAGACCCACCCCGAGGGCGACACCTGGGTGGTCGGGCAACTGCGCGCCGCCGCCCAGGAGACCCGGCGCGCGGGCGCCCCGGAGACCGCCCGCCGCTATCTCGCCCGCGCCCTGCGCGAGCCCCCGCCCTTCGAGGACCGGGCCGCCGTCCTGTACGAACTGGGCTGCGCCTCCCTGCTCACCGAACCGGCGACCACCGTCAACCACCTGCGCGCCGCCCTGGCCGAGACCGTCAACGACCCGGAGCTGCGCCACCACATCGTCTACCGGCTCTCCCAGGTCCTCGCCCACAGCGACCGCCTCGTGGAGGCGTCCGAGACCCTCGCCCGCGAGATCAAGGTGACCGCCGACCCGCACGTACGGCTGCGGATGCAGGCCGAACAGTTCATGTGGGACGCCTTCCGCGCCGACGAACCCGCGCACCCCGCCCGCTCCCGCCGGCTGACCAGGCTCGCCGACCGGCTGGGCGGCCGCGACCTCACCGAGCGCTACATCATCGGCCTGCGCGCCTGGGACGCCACCCTGCGCGGCGAACCCGCCCCCGTCGCGCTCCGGCACGCCGAACGCGCCCTCGCCGGCGGCCTCGGCTGGGCCGAGGCCGAGCGCGGCTTCGAGGTCCCCGTCCTGGTCGCCCTCACCTTCACCTACGCCGACCGCCCCGGCCGCACGGAGGAACTGTTCGCCGCCGGGATCGCCGACTTCGAGGCCCAGGGCTGGCACGGCGGCCACCTGTCCTTCGGCTACACCCTGCTCGGGTACGTGCGCTACCGCCGCGGCCGGCTCGCCGAGGCCGAGGACTTCGTCCGCGCGGGCCTGCGCCTGTCCGAACGGGTGGGGCCCGGCACCCCCGCCCACTGGTACGCCGTCGGGGTGCTGATCGAGGTGCTGCTGGCCCGCGGCCGGATCGCCGAGGCCGCCAGGACCGCCGAGGAGTACGCGTTCGCCGCGCCCTTCCCGGCCGCCGTGGTCTTCCCCGACGCCCAGACCGTGCACGGCGAGCTGCTCCTCGCCCGCGGTCTGACCGGGGACGCCGCCGCCGAACTGGCGGCGGCCGGACGCCGTCTCGACCCGCGCGGCATGCGCAACCCAGCCTGGTGCCCCTGGCGGCTCCACCTCGCCCGCGCCGAACGCCACGACGCCCCGGACCGCGCGATCGGCACGGCGGGCGAAGCGGTCGGCCGGGCCCGGCAGTTCGGCACGCCCTCGGGCATCGGACAGGCCCTGCGTGCCGCCGCCGAGGTCTCCACCGGCTCGGCCCGCGTCAAACTCTTCGAGGAGTCCGTCACCCACCTGGAGCGCTCCCCGGCCGGTTACGAACTCGCCTGCGCCCTCGTCGCGCTCGGCACCGAACTGCGCCGCACCGGCCGCCCCGCGGAGGCCGCCGAACCGCTCTACCGCGGGCTCGACGCCGCCGTGCAGTGCGGCGCCGACGGACTGGCCGACGACGCCCGCGACGAGCTGGCCGCCGCCGGACTGCGCCCGCGCCGCCTGCACGGCACCGAGACGGACACCCTCACCGCCCGCGAACGCACGGCCGCCGCGCTCACCGTCCAGGGCCTGTCCGAGGCCAGGACCGCCGAGGAACTGCGCACCGACGTGCCGACCGTGGTGCGCCTGCTGTCGGCCGTCTACCGCAAGGTCGGCACGGACCGTACGGGCCTGGCGGCGGCGCTCGCTGGAAGCCCGGCACCCTAGCGCCCGCAGGACCGCTCACGCGCCCGTGCACGTACCATTGCGGCATGTCCTTCCTCCGCCGCCGCAGCGCCACGCCCGCCGGGCCCGACTTCGACGTCCTGGCCATGGACCCGGGCGACTGGCCGGGCAACCTCGGCGCGGGCCTGCTGCCCGCCCCCGACGGAAGCTGCCAGGGCGTCTTCCTGCGCTACGACCTGTTCGGCGGGCGCGGCCCGGCGATGATCATCGGCAATCTGCCGGAGGGATCACAGGCCCGCGAGGTCGCCGACGGCGAGGTCCCCTTCGAGGTGGCCCAGCTCCTGCTCGCGCTGGAGAACGAGGAGGAGGTCACCGTCGTCGGCAGCGAGGACATCCCGGTGATGCAGGGCGACAACCTGCTGATCGTGCGCCGCCTGAAGCTCTCCGAGGGCCGGATCTCCTGCGTCCAGTTCGACCGCAGCGACAACGTCCTGGTGACCATCGCCGCCTGGGACCGCCCCATCACCGACGATCTGTACGCGCTGCTGAAGCCGCTGCCCGCGGAGCTCTTCCAGCAGGGCTGACCGCCGCCGGGCAGCGGCGGGGCCGGGACCCCGGTCGTCCGCGGCCCCGGCCCCCGATCGTCCCGCGGCTACGCGGCCGACCGCACCACGTCCACGTCGGCGGCGCGCACGAACGCCACCCGGTGGCCGAACTGGATCTCGTAGTACATGTCGTCGCCGATCACGACCTTGTGCGGGGCCGTGTCGAAGGTCGGGGCGTAGAAGTACTCGCCCGCCACCTTCCCGCCGACCGCGTACCGCTGCCCCGCGAGCAGCTTGTACGGCAGCGGCGAGACGGCCTGCACGGGAACCCCCTCGGGGTAGGCCGCCGCCTCCGGGTAGGCGCGCCCGTAGACGGGGACCTCCGCGAGACCGGCCTTCGGCGTGGCCACCGGGCCGCTCGTGTCGACCGCGGTGGGCTGCTTGCGCGGGTTCTCGAACCACGCCTTCTGGCCCAGGTACCAGATCGCCGTCCAGTCGCCGGCCCGGTCCGCGACCGCGTACCGCTGACCGGTGGACACCCGTGAACCGACGTCGTTGACGTCGATCGTCGAGTCCTGGCCGCCGGGCCGCAGCCCGATGTCCTTGATCAGCGGTGATGTCTCGTCCGGCTCGCTGTACAGGCGCACCTCACTGGAGCCGTGCGCCGAGCAGGGCACGTCCTTCGTGACGCAGCCGGTGTACACCGGCTGGTTGGTGGCGTAGTCCGGCCGCACCGTCACCATCCCGCCGCCGCTTGTGGCCGTCCGGTGGAAGGGCCTGCCCAGCAGCGTGAAGTAGTGCTGCCAGTCCCAGTACGGGCCGGGGTCGGTGTGCATGCCGGGAATGGTCGACGTCGTCGTGCCCGGCACGTTGTCGTGGCCCAGGATGTGCTGCCGGTCCAGCGCAATGCCGTACTTCTTGGACAGGTAGCCCACCAGCCGCGCCGACGAGCGGTACATCGCCTCCGTGTACCAGGCGTCCGGGGAGGTGAGGAAGCCCTCGTGCTCCAGACCGATCGACTTGGCGTTGATGTACCAGTTGCCCGCGTGCCAGGCGACGTCCTTGGCCTTCACGTGCTGTGCGATGTGACCGTCGGTCGAGCGCAGGGTGTAGTTCCAGGACACATAGGTCGGGTCCTGGACGAGCTTCAGGGTCGTGTCCCAGCTGCCCTCGGTGTCGTGGATGACGATGTACTGGATGCGCTGCGAGGCGGGCCGGTCGCCGAGGTCGTGATTGCCGTAGTCGCCGTCGCCGAACTCCTCGTACGGCGCCGGTATCCACTCGCAGGACACGGTCCTCGGACACTCCGTGCCGTCGGCCGGGACCGTCCGCAGACCGGCCCGCCGCAGCTGCGCCGTCTCCGGGCGCAGCGCGGGCTCGGCGGCCAGCGTCACGCGCTGCCCGCTGTCGGTGGTCCGCCGCTCGCCCGCGCGGATCACGTCGTACACGTCGTCCGCGTACGCCGCCGCCGTGGCGCTGTCGTCGGCGCCGGAGAAGCGGGCCACCGCCCCGTACCAGTCGGCGGGGTCCGCGCTCAGCGGCTCGCCCAGCTTCCGCTGCGCCGCGGCGAGCAGCGCCGCGCCGCCCGCCACATTGGCCGCCGCGTCGGTGCGCAGCCGCTCGGCCGGCAGCCCGGTCAGCTCCGCCGCCGCGGGCAGGGTCTTGAGCCGGGCCGGGAGCGCGGAGTCCGCCGGGATCTCCGTGTCGGGATGCAGCGCCGGACGGGAATCGTCTCCGCGGGCGTCCTCGGTGCCCTCCGAGTGGTGGGCCGCCCCGCTCGCGGCCAGAGCCGTACGGGCGTCGGTGAGGTGCATCGGCCCGTAGCCGCCGGTGACGCTCGGGGCGCCGTCGTGGCCGTCCCAGCGGGACTGGAGGTAGGAGACGCCGAGCAGCACGCTCTGCGGCACCCGGTACTCGGCGGCCGCCGCGGCGAAGGCCCGCTGCATGCTCCCGGCGGACGTCTGTGCGGAGGCGGCCCCCGCGGCGGCGTTCCGGGCGGGGGCGGCGGACGGTGCGGCGCCGAGGAGCGGCAGCAGCAGCGCCGCGGCGGCGACCGATATCGCCGCTCCGCGCGCGCGTCTGGAACCGGCGGTGCCTCGGGGGACGGTGGCGGACTCTCGCAAAGCAGCCTCCTGGGACGGTGGAGCGCGATGGGGTGCCGGGGGCCGGACGTGCGTCAGTGCTATCGGCTCTCCGACGATCCGTCAATCATTCCCAGAAGCTGACGACTTCCCACGTCAGCGACGGTAAGAAGGCGTTTTCTCGACAGCGGCGCGACGGCCTGCGGGGCGTCAGTGGAGTGGACCAATGACCCGTCGTGGGCAGGTGGCGGCGGTGTGCGTCGACAACACGAAGGTCCGCGGTACGCCCCGTGCGTGCGGGCGTACCGCGGACCGACTTCCCCGTCAGCGAGTGCCGACCGCCGCTCGGACGGCCCGGCGGGCCATCTGGCAGTCGTCGTGCAACCGCCTCAGCAGCAACCGCTGTTCCTCGCCGGACGGCGCAGCGCCCGGATGGGCCGGTCCGGGCGCCGCCGGGGTCGCGTCGCGCATCGAACGCTGCACGGCCGTCTCGTAGGTGCGGATCTCCCGGGTCAGCACCAGCATCAGATTCACCAGGAAGGCGTCGCGGGCCGCCGGACCCGCCGACTGGGCGAGCTGGCTGATCTGCCGCCGCGCCACGGGCGCGTCCCCGAGCACCGCCCACAGCGTCGCCAGGTCGTACCCCGGCAGGTACCAGCCGGCGTGCTCCCAGTCCACCAGCACCGGGCCCGCCGGGGAGAGCAGCATGTTCGACAGCAGGGCGTCACCGTGACAGAACTGGCCCATCGCGTGCCGTCCCGCCGAGTGCGCGAGGCCGTGCAGCAGCTTTTGCAGATCGCCCATGTCCCGGTCCGTGAGCAGCCCCAGCTCGTGGAAGCGGGAGATCCGCTCGGCGTAGTCCAGCGGGGCGTCGAACGTCCCGGCCGGTGGCCGCCACGCGTTCAGCCGGCAGACCGCGCTCAGCGCCGCCCGGATGTCCGCGCGGGGCGGGGCCTCGACCGGGTGCCGCTGCAGCGCGGCGACCCGTCCCGGCATCCGCTCGATCACCAGCGTGCAGTTGTCCGGGTCCGCCGCGATCAGCCGTGGCACCCGGACCGGCGGCCGGTGCCTGACGAACGTGCGGTATGCCGCTATTTCGTGCCGGATCTGCTCGGTCCAGATCGGCGAGTGGTCCAGTAAACACTTGGCGACGGCGGTGCTGCGTCCGGTCGTGCCGACGAGGAGCACGGAACGTCCGCTGCGGCGCAGCACCTGGACCGGAGCGAACTCCGGACAGATCCGGTGGACCGACGCGATCGCCGTGCGCAACTGTGCGCCCTGTGGGCCGGACAAGTCGAGTCTCCCGCTGAGCGGTTGGGTACCGGCCCCCGGTACGCGCCGCGGCCTTCCGGTGCCGAGCCCGGGAGCCGACGCGGTCCGCGCGGGGTCGAGATAGGGGCCGCTGCCCGCCGGGCGGGGGTGCAGCGACCGGGGCGGAGCGGACACGGAGGACGATGCTGCGTACATGGGCGGTACAGATCCCTTCGTGTGCCTGCGAATTGCCGCGCTACCCGTCCCGGCGGCCCGGGTACACCCTGGGGAATGCCCCCGCGGCAACCGGGTCGGGATGGCGCGTTCCTACCCGACACCCGGCGTCCACTGGCACACCATCTGGCGCACCCTGGCGAACCCTGGCGAATAGTCGCTCAGCAACTGACGGAGGGTTACTGTCAACTCAGCCGAGAACCTGGGGGCTTGACGTGAACGGACAACCCAACACCCGTCTGTCGGACCTGTTCGGCCTCGCCGGCTGGTCCAAGGGTGAACTCGCGAGACTGGTCAACCGGCAGGCGGCGGCCATGGGCCACCCCCAGCTGGCGACCGACACCTCACGGGTGCGGCGTTGGATCGACATGGGAGAGATCCCGCGCGATCCGGTGCCGAGGGTGCTGGCGGCGCTGTTCACCGAGCGACTCGGCCGTGTCGTGACCATTGAGGACCTTGGCCTGGTCCGGCACGGGCGCGTGGGGAAGCGGCAAGGCGACGGGAATGCGGAACATCCCGACGGAGTGCCGTGGGCGCCCGACCGCACGGCTGCGGTCCTCACCGAATTCACGGGAATGGACCTCATGCTCAACCGACGCGGCTTGGTGGGCGCGGGTGCCGCGCTCGCCGCGGGATCAGCACTCAACAGTGCCATGCACGACTGGCTGAACACCGATCCGGCCCTCGTGGCCGACGCCCCGGACCTGGACAATCCCCTCCAGGTCGAACCCGCAGGGTTCGACCGCTACGAGGCGGCCCCCATCGGGTCGCAGGAGATCGAGGAACTGGAGCGCTCGGTCGAGGTGTTCCGGGCCTGGGACGCGGCTCGCGGCGGCGGGCTGCAACGCAAGGCTGTGGTGGGACAGCTCAACGAGGTGGGCGGCATGCTCGCCTACCGTCACCCCGACCATCTCCAGCGGCGCCTGTGGGGCGTCGCCGCCAACCTCGCCGTCCTGGCCGGCTGGATGTCGCACGACGTCGGCCTGGAACCCACGGCGCAGAAGTACTTCGTCATCGCCGCCCACGCGGCCCGCGAGGGCGGTGACCGGCCGAGGGCCGGCGAGGCGCTCTCCCGGGCGGCCCGCCAGATGGTGCACCTGGGCCGGCCCGACGACGCCATGGACCTCATGAAGCTCGCCAAGTCGGGCTCGGGCGACGAGGTGCTGCCCCGCACCCAGGCGATGCTCTACACCATCGAGGCCTGGGCACAGGCGTCGATGGGCAAGGGGCAGGCCATGCGGCGCACCCTCGGCGAGGCGGAGGACCTGTTCGTCTCCGGCCGGAGCGACGTGCCGCCGCCGAGCTGGATGCAGATGTTCGACGAGGCGGACCTGCACGGGATGCAGGCCCTGGCCTACCGCACCCTCGCCGAGCACGAGCCGGCGGCGGCCGCGACCGCGCAGCGCCATGCGAAGGAGGCGCTCGAACTGCGCGGGAGCGGCCGGGAGCGGTCGGAGATCTTCGACCATCTCTCCCTGGCGTCCGCGTGCTTCATCGCGGACGACCCGGAGCAGGCCGACCGGTACGCGCGGCTGGCCCTGACGTCGATGGGCTCGAACTCCTCGCACCGCACCTGGGACCGGCTGCGCGAGATGTACCGGCTCACCGGTCAGTACTCCAGCTATCCGAAGATCCACGATCTGCGGGAGGAGATCAAGGTGGCGCTGCCCAAGCCGGCGGTGAGGGCGAAGGGAGGCGGCAACAACGCGTCGGCATGACGGTGGAGGCCGTCCGCGTGAAGGGGATCCACGTAATGAGATCCACGGAATCTACGAAATCCATGTGAACGGGAGCTAGGAGACGATTCTGGCGATCAGGACGCAGGCGGTGGCCTCGCGTTCCGTCCCGCCGAACTCGTCGACCAGTGTCCGCAGACCGTCCTGGGCCGTCCGGGCCCCGCACAGCCGCGGTGCCAGGCCGAGCAGTCGGCCGGTGACCGCCGCCCCGTGCTGCCGGGGGAGCAGTCCTTCGGTGTGCAGGAGCAGCAGGTCGCCCGCTTGGAGGGTCTCCTCGGCCTGCCCGTAGCCGGCGTTGGGGGTCGCTCCCAGGAGCACTCCGTCCGGTGCCGCGAGCGCGCGCCCCGTTCCGTTGCGGAACAGCAGCGGGGCGGGGTGCCCGGCCTGCGCCCAGGTGAGGGTGCGGGTCCCGGGCCGGTAGCGGCAGCAGACGGCGCTGCCCAGCGCGGGTTCGACGGTGGTGTCGAGCAACTGGCTGAGCCAGGAAAGCAGCTGGGCCGGGCGGGTGCCCGCCATGGCCATGCCGCGCAGGGCGCCGAGCAGGGTCGCGGCGCCCGAGGCCACGGCGATCCCGTGGCCGGTGAGGTCACCGACGGTGAGGAGGGTCTCGTCGCCGGGGAGTTCGAGCGCGTCGTACCAGGCGCCGCCCATGAGGGGGCCGGCGGCGGACGGCAGCCGGCCGGCGGACACGTCGAGTCTTCCGGGGCCCTGCCGCGGGAGCCGCAGGGAACCACGCCACGGCGGCAGCACGGCCTCCTGCAGCTCGGCCGCGAGCCGGTGCTCGGTCTGCGCGAGATGGCGTTGCCGCTGCAGCGAGTCACGGGTCTCGCTCACGGTCCGCTGGCTCCGGCGCAGCTCGCTGACGTCCCGCAGTACGGCCCACATGGAGGCGGTGCTGCCGTCGGCGTGGAGCACGGGCTCGCCCATCATGTGCACGGTCCGCACGGCGCCGTCGCGGCGCAGGATGCGGAACTCCCCGTCGATCGGCTTGGCGTCGATGAGACAGTCCGTGACCATCGCCGTGAGCCTCGCCCGGTCCTCGTCGTGCACGAGCGAGGGCAGCTCGTCGAGGGTGAGCGGGGGAGCGGCGGGGTTGCGGCCGAGGATCCCGTAGAGCTCCCCGGACCAGGTGGCCTCGTCCGTCAGCAGGTTCCACTCGGCGCTGCCGACTCGGCTGAGCAGGGAGCCGTGCCGGGCCCCGGCCCGGTCGGCCGGGGAAGCCACGGGTACGGGTGGAGGGCCGTCCCGGAGCTGCGCCAAGTGCTGGTCCAGGTCGTCGAGCTGGTGCAGTGCGAGATCGCACAGCGCGCGCTGCCAGCGGCCCTGGAGATCGGCCGTACCGGCCCGCGCGTCCCGCCGCACCGCGTCCATCTCGCCCCGCAGCCGCCGTGTCTGCGTGATGAGCGCGTCGACCGTGCCGCGCAGGGGCGGCTGGTCGGCCTGGCTGTCCGCAGAGACATGGGGTGGCATTCACGTACTCCGTTGCGGGGTCGGTGCGACCGGGCTGGGGTCCGTTACGACTGTCGCACAGCTCGACACTCCCTGTAAGGGATTTGGCGACACGCAATGCGGACATGCATGTGGCATATGCCTAAGGCTTCGCGGGGTCCGTGCATCACCGTCCTCGGCCGCCCGGCGGACCGTCAAGTGCGCTCAGCTTGTATCGACTTGACGGCCCGTCGGAAGTCGGGAACCGGCCCAATCGCATGTTCGAGGAACATGTGCACGGCCGCGGGTGTGCGCGGTCCGGTCGTGCACAGGCCCGGCTCCCGGTCACCCGTACAGAGCGGGACGCGGTACGAGGTCCACGGTCACCCGGTCGCCGCTCAGCTGGGCGCGGACGCCGGCCTCGGCCACGGCGGCGGCCGCGTATCCGTCCCAGGCGCTCGGCCCGGTGACCAGGCCCCGCCGGGTGGCGTCGACCCAGGACCGCACCTCGCGGTCGTAGGCGTCCGCGAACCGTACGAGGTAGTCCTCGGCCACGTCCTCGCGGGCGCCGTCCGCCGTCGTGACGACCATGGTGTGCTCGTCGCCGATCCGGGCGCTGCCCCGCTCGCAGACCGCCTCGCACCGCACCTGGTAGCCGAAGCCGGAGTTGACGAAGATCTCCACGTCCACCAGCGCGCCCCCGGCGGTCTCGAAGAGCACGAGCTGCGGATCGCCGAGTCCCTCCGGTGCGTGCGCGGTCGGCCGTGGACGCAGCACCGATACGGCCGTCAGCTCCTGCCCCAGCAGCCAGCGCGCCGCGTCGATCTCGTGCGAGACGGAGCTGTTGACGAGCATCGCCGTGGTGAAGCCGGGCGGGGAGGCGACGTTGCGGTGCGTGCAGTGCAGCATCAGCGGGCGGCCGAGGCGGCCGGTGTCCAGCAGGTCCTTCAGGCGCATGTACTCGGCGTCGTAGCGCCGCATGAAGCCCACCTGCGCCAGCCTGCGGCCGAGCCGCGCCTCGGCCTCCACCACGCGCAGCGCCCCGGCGGACTCCGGCGTCATCGGCTTCTCGCACAGGACCGGCAGCCCGCGCTCGAAGGCGGCGAGAAGCGCCTCCTCGTGCGCGGGCCCCGGGGACGCGATCAGCACCGCGTCCACCCCCGGCGCGTCGAGCGCTGCCGCCGCCTCCGCGTGCACCCGTACGCCGTCGATCCCGGCGGCCGCCTCCGCGGCCCGGCCGGTGTCCGGATCCGCCACCGCCGCGACCCTGGCGCCGCTCACCAGCCGGTCGAGCCGGCGTATGTGGTCGGCTCCCATGTGTCCGGCCCCCAGTACCGCCACACCCAGTAGCTCACTCATGTGCTCCGCACCTCCCGCGCCTACGGACCGGTCCATGTGATCACGTGTGCTCGCCCTCCGGCGACTACGCTTATCGGGCATAAGGGATGTTCCGCTGATAACGTAAGAGCTCATGACGCAGATCGAGGCGGACGGCCGGGCGGCCGCGGCCAAGCTGTCGCTGCCGACGCTCACCACGATGGTCGTCGGCTCCATGGTCGGCGCGGGTGTCTTCTCGCTGCCGCGGCTGTTCTCCGCGGAGACGGGTGTCGCCGGTGCCCTGATCGCCTGGGCCGTGGCCGGTACCGGCATGCTGATGCCGGCCTTCGTCTTCCAGCGGCTCGCGGTCCGCAGACCCGATCTGGACGCCGGGGTGTACGCCTACGCCAAGGCGGGCTTCGGCGAGTGTCTCGGCTTCTTCTCGGCGTTCGGGTACTGGGCCAGCGCCTGCGTCGGCAACGTGACCTACTGGGTGCTCATCATGTCGACCGTGGGCGCGGTCGTGCCCGCGCGGTCCTGATGGGCATGAGCGAGCGCACCTCGCGCCAGGCCATCACCCAGGTCGCCGCGGCGCTGTTCCGGCAGGGCGCCGCCGAGCACGTCGTCGTGGCGGGCATGTCCCGGCTGCGCTCCGCGATGCACCTCGACACCGTGTTCACCTTCGCCGACCGCGACCTCGGCACGCTGTACCCGGCGATCATGGACGGCGTCCGCACCTTCTCCCTGCGGCCCTCCGACAGGGCCCCGGGCATCGAGATCACCGACGAGGGCGGGCGCCCCTCCATCGAGGTCGTCGCCCGCACGCTCGGGCTGCCCGGACTGCGCGTCGTGGAGACCGGCGGCGACGTCTGCGCCTCGGAGCGCCGGCAGTGGGACAGCGGCAACAACGCGGTGGCCCTGGAGCCCGGCGTGGTGTTCACCTACGACCGCAACACCCAGACCAACGCGCTGCTGCGCCGGGCGGGCATCGAGGTGATCACCATCGTCGGGGCCGAGCTGGGGCGCGGCCGGGGCGGCGGGCACTGCATGACGTGCCCGATCGTGCGGGACCTGGTGGAGTTCTGAGTGCCGTGCGACGGGGCGGAACCCGTCACTTCCCGGGGTCCGTGCGGCGGGCCGGGCCCTGTCACTTCCCGGGGTCCGTGCGGCGGGCCGGAACCGTCACCGGCGCCGGTTTCCGCGCTGTTGGGCGAATCTTTGCCGATGGCCGGATCATGCTCCGCCGGGCCCGCAACCACGGGGATCGAAGGGTCGGCGGCGGGCAAAGCCCGGCTGGAATCGGGAGGGTGCGCGGGGCCCCTCAGGTTACGGACGTGTTGACTGCGCTTCGCCGGCTGACCGAACCTCGATATATAGCTGCTAGATACAACTGGTTTGCCGGATGTGCTCGCACCTCCGCGAAACCGCTGGTGGGCGCGGTGCTTCGGGTGAACCGGACGCGGGAGGTAACGCATGTGCGGCATCACCGGATGGGTCTCCTTCGACCGCGATCTGCGCGCCGAGGCGGCCACATTGGATGCGATGACGGAGACGATGTCCTGCCGCGGCCCCGACGACCGGGGCGTGTGGAGCGAGGGGCCCGCGGCCCTCGGACACCGCAGGCTCGCGATCATCGACCTGCCCGGCGGGCGCCAGCCGATGACCGCCGGCACCCCGGACGGCACGGTCGCCCTCGTCTACTCGGGCGAGGCCTACAACTTCACCGAACTGCGCCGTGAACTGACCGGCCGCGGCCACCGCTTCACCACCGACTCCGACACGGAGGTCGTGCTCCGCGGCTATCTGGAGTGGGGCGAGGCGGTCGCCGAGCGGCTCAACGGCATGTACGCCTTCGCCCTCTGGGACGGCCGCCACGACAAACTCGTGATGATCCGCGACCGCATGGGCATCAAGCCCTTCTACTACCACCCGACGTCCGACGGCGTCCTGTTCGGCTCCGAGCCCAAGGCGATCCTCGCCAACCCGCTGGCCCGCCCCCGGGTCCGCCTCGACGGCCTGCGGGAACTGTTCGCCATGGTCAAGACGCCCGGGCACGCCGTGTGGGACGGCATGCGCGAGGTCGAGCCCGGCACCGTCGTCACCGTCGACCGCAACGGCATCCGGCGCAGCGTCTACTGGGAGCTGCCCACCCGGCCGCACACCGACGACCGGGACACCTCCATAGCCACCGTCCGCTCGTTGCTCGACGACATCGTGCGCCGCCAGCTCGTCGCCGACGTGCCGCGCTGCACCCTGCTCTCCGGCGGGCTCGACTCCTCCGCGATGACCGCGCTGGCCGCACGGCAGCTCGCCGAGCACGGCGAGAAGGTCCGCAGCTTCGCCGTCGACTTCGTGGGCCAGGCCGACCACTTCGTCGCCGACCAGCTGCGCACCACCCCCGACACCCCTTACGTGCACGACGTGGCCCAGGACTCCGGCACCGAACACCAGGACATCGTGCTCGACTCGCACGCCCTCGCCGACCCCGAGGTGCGCGCCAAGATGATCCGCGCCCGCGACCTGCCCATGGGCTTCGGCGACCTGGACGCCTCGCTGTACCTGCTGTTCCGGGCCATCCGCGAGCACTCCACCGTCGCGCTGTCCGGCGAGTCCGCCGACGAGGTCTTCGGCGGCTACCTCCAGTTCTTCGACGAGGAGGCCCGCAAGGCGGACACCTTCCCCTGGCTCGTACGGTTCGGCAAGGACTTCGGCGACGACGCCGACGTACTGCGCCCGGAGCTCACCGGGAAGCTCGACCTCACGTCGTACACCGCCGACAGCTACCGCACGGCCGTCTCCGCGGTCCGGCGCCTGGACGGCGAGAGCGACTTCGAGTACCGCATGCGGCAGATCTGCCACATGCACCTGACCCGGTTCGTCCGGGTCCTGCTCGACCGCAAGGACCGGGCCAGCATGGCGGTCGGCCTGGAGGTACGGGTACCGTTCTGCGACCACCGGCTCGTCGAGTACGTCTACAACACGCCCTGGTCCCTGAAGTCCTTCGACGGACGGGAGAAGAGCCTGCTGCGCGAGGCGACCGCCGACCTGCTCCCCAAGTCCGTGTACGACAGGGTCAAGAGCCCGTACCCGTCCACCCAGGACCCCAAGTACGCCGTCGCCCTCCAGGACCACGTCAAGGATCTGCTGGCCGACCCCGCGCACCCGGTCTTCGACCTGGTCGACCGGGAGGCGGTCCGCCGGGCCGCGCACCGCGACACCCCGCAGATCACGCAGGCGTCGCGACGCGGCCTGGAACGCACCCTCGACCTGGCGCTGTGGCTGGAGATGTACCGGCCGGAGATCGTGCTCAGCTGAGATTGAGGCCGAGGGTGCGGTCGGCGGCGGCCTCGGACGGCTGCCACCAGGTCGTCACCGGCTCCCACACCAGGACGGCGTCACCCGCGCCCAGCTCCCGCGCGGTGAACGAACGCCCGTGGTGGGACGGGGCGACCGCGACCCCCACCGAGCCGACCCGGCGGGCCTCGGGGTCCGCGGGGTCGGCGACGGTGCGCACGGCCGCGTGGACCGTGGCGCCCGCGCCGATCCGGTACGGCGCGCTCTCGCCGTCCGGCACGGGCAGCGCCGCGCCGTCCAGGTCGCCGAAGGTCACGGTGGGGAAGCGGTCGAGGGCGCAGGCCACCGGCAGCCGGTTGGTGACGGCGACGTGCAGCACGCGGGGGTCGTCGGAGGCGGTGGCCCGCACGGTCAGCGCCCGCTCCGGGCAGTCGGCGGGCCGGGCGACGGCGGCCGAACCCTGGGGCGCCGAGACGAGCACGGCGGCGAGGGCTGCCGCCAGAGCGAGAACGGAACGTACGGGACGGGCAGAACGTGTGGGACGGACGGAGCGGATGCGCATGGCTGGACTTCCCCCTGTGATGAGCACGTGGTTGCACACGTACGAGTCCGGCGCGCCCGGTCGGGGCGGCGCCTGCCCAGTGTGACGGCCGGGGCCCGCGAGGGGTTGTAGGCGACTCGCCCGTTTCCTCCGGCCGCCGCCGCACCCCCGGCCTCCGCGCGGGACCGGGGACGTGCCGTAGCGCGGAACCGGGGGCGGCGTGCCGTCAGTCGCGCAGCTCCGAGCCGCAGGAGCTGCCGTCGTCGGGCAGGGACCCGTACAGCAGGAAGTCGTCCACTGTCCGGTGCACGCACTTCGAGGAGGCGTAACCGGTGTGGCCCTCGCCCCGGTTGTCGAGGACGACGGCGGCGGAGCCGAGCCGGTCGGCGGTCTCCTCTGTCCAGCGGTACGGGGTCGCCGGGTCGCCGCGGGTGCCGACGAGCAGCATCTTCGCGCTCTTGACGTCCCGCACCCGCTCGCGGATGAAGTCCGTGCCCTTGGGCCGCCCGTAGCACATCAGCACCTGGGCGAGCCGGTAGCGGCCGAACACCGGCGACGCCTCCTCGTACTCGGCGCGCAGCCTGCCCAGGTCCTTGGTGATCCGGTCGGCGGAGGGCCGGTCGGGGTCGTCGGCGCAGTTGATCGCCATGAGCGCGGCCGGCAGGTTGTCGAGGGGCACTTCCTCGGGCGGGGTGAGGCCGCCGTCCCGCCGCCGGTCCTGCCGGGTGTCCGGCAGCGCGACCCCGCCCGTCAACTGCACCAGTCCGCGACTGTCACCGTCCTCCACCAGGGCCGAGAGGCTCTGCTGGAGCGTCGGCCAGAGCTGGCGGCTGTAGAGCGCCTGGGTCAGCGCGCCGACGAGGTCCTGACCGGTGAACGGCCGCCCGAAGTCGGTGGGCACCGGCCGCGCGTCCAGCGACTCGACGAGCTGCACGACCTGTTCCCGGGCCAACCGCGTGTCCTGTCCGAAGGGACAGGCCATGTCCTTCGTGCACCAGTCGAGGAAGTCCTCCAGAGCGGTCTGCTGACCCTCGGCGCCCGCCACGCCCTGCTCGGTCAGCGGCTCGGTGAGCGTGTCCACCCCGTCGAGCGCCATCCGCCCGACCCGCTTCGGGAACTGCGCCGAGTACACCGCGCCCAGCCTGCTCCCGTACGAGAATCCCAGGTAGTTGAGCTTCTTGTCGCCGAGCGCGGCCCGCATCACGTCCATGTCCCGGGCGGCGTCGACCGTGCCTATGTGCGGCAGTACGGGACCGGAGTGCTTCTCACACTCCCCGGCCACCTTGCGCAACTGCTCCAGTTCCTCGCGCGGATCACCGTCCGCACCGTCCGCCGATTCTGCGTCGGTAGCCTCCGCGGCCCCGGCGGTGCCTTCCCCGCAGCTCACGGGGGAGGACTGGCCGACCCCGCGCGGATCGAAGGTCACCACGTCGTAGTTGTCCGTCAGGCCCATGAAGTCCTTGCCGCCGACGGCCAGTTGGGCGATGCCCGAACCGCCGGGGCCGCCGAAGTTCAGCAGCACCGAGCCCCGCTTGTGGCCCGTCGCCCGGTACCGGGCCAGCGCCACGTCCAGCGTCCCCCTGCCCGGGTGCGCGTAGTCGAGGGGCACGGTGACCTTCCCGCACTGCATGTCCTCGGGCATCTCCATGCCGGCGCAGGCGGACCAGCCGACCTTCTGGTCGTAGAAGCGGGACAGGGCGGGCTCTTCGGCGGTCGCGGTCGTGGCGGGCAGTCCCGCCGCCAGCAGGGCCAGCGTCGCGAGCGAGGTTCCGGTGAGCGTGCGGCGATGGTGCACGGACAGCATGCATGCCTCCAGGGGTCGCCCGGCGTGCGGACCGGGGACACCCCGCGACCCGCGGACCGGGGACATCCCCTCGATCACGATAAGCGGGCACCCGCGACGGCGCCTCCGGGCGAGCGCGACCGCCCGGGGGGCCGTATCCTGCGCGTTTCCCGCGCCGCCCGCCCCTTTACCAGTCGTCCGAGGCCGACTCGACAAGCCTGTCGCTCGATGGGGTGAAAGGCGGAAAAGCCATAACTCCGATGGTGCGCCCGCAGTTCTTCCCGTTGCGGGCGAGCGCCCGCGACGATGTCTGGAAGGCAGGGAACCTATGAGACGGGTCACCCGGAATGGTTTGATCGCCGCGGCGGCCGCCTCGGGCGCACTGGCGGTGACGATGCCCGCGTACGCCGACTCGACGGCCGACGGGGCGTCGGCGGGCTCACCCGGAGTGATCTCGGGCAACACCGTTCAGCTCCCGGTGCACGTCCCGGTGAACGTGTGCGGGAACACCGTCGACGTGGTCGGCGTCCTGAACCCCGCGATGGGCAACGGCTGCGCCAACACCTCCGGCGGCCATGGTCACGGCCACGGTGGCGCGACGCACGGCGGCTCCGCCGCGCACAGCGCGCAGGAGGGCTCCCCGGGCGTGGTCTCGGGCACCGGCATCGCCCTCCCCGTCGACCTCCCGGTGAACGTCAGCGGCAACTCCGCGAGCGTCGTCGGCATCGGCAACCCGGTCATGGGCAACGAGTCGGCCAACAGCTCGGGCGACCGGCCCCACCACCCCGGCGAGCCCGCCCCGCAGCCGCCCGGGAACCACGAGCCGCCCGCGCACCACGAGCCCCCCGGGGCCGAGGAGCCGCCGGAGTCCGGCCGCCCGCCCGCCGCCGTCGAGCAGCAGCGCCCCGAGCCGGGCCCCGCCGTGACGTCCCTGGCCAGCACGGGGGCGGACGCCACCGTCCCGGCCGCGTTCGGCGCCGCTGCCATGCTCCTGGGCGGAGCCGTGCTGTACCGGCGCTTCCGGCCCGCGGCGACCCGCTGATCCACAGCCGCCATCACGGCCACAGGCGTACCGCCCCACCGGTCATGCGTCCGGTGGGGCGTTCGTGCGTCTGCGCAGCGGGAAGGCTTGCCGCGGTGCGGCCGACCACCGCACACCACGACACGTGAAGTGGAGCGCAACGATGACCTCTTTGGCCCCCCACGACCTCGTCGTCGCCCCGGCCGCCCAGGACGACTGGAGGACGGTCACCGAGTGGGCGGCGGACGAAGGGTGGAACCCGGGACTGTCCGACGGGCCGTGCTTCTTCGCACAGGACCCCGACGGCTTCTTCATCGGGCGGATCGACGGACAGCCGGTCTCGGCGGTCTCGGTCGTCAACTACGGCACCGACTACGCCTTCCTGGGCTTCTACCTCGTACGCCCCGGACTGCGCGGCCACGGCTACGGGCTCGCCACCTGGAAGACGGCGTTCGCGCACGCAGGCGGCCGGACCGTCGGCCTGGACGGGGTGGTCGCGCAGCAGGACAACTACCGGTGCTCCGGATTCGAACCGGCCCACCGGACCATGCGGTTCAGCGGCACGGTGCCCGAACTCGCGGCCCCGGCCGGCGTCACACCGGTCCGCGACCCGGAGTCCGTCCTGGCGTACGACAGCGCCTGCGTGCCGGCGGACCGGCCGCGCTTCCTTTGGCGGTGGCTCACCGAGGACGGGCACCGCGCCCTGGCCCGGGTCGTCGACGGGCGGCTCACCGGCTACGGGGTGATCCGCCCCGGGCGTGACGCCCTGCGCGTCGGGCCGCTGTTCGCCGACACCGCCGAGGACGCACGGGCCCTGTTCGCCGGGCTGACGGCCGGGGCGGCCGGGCAGCAGGTGGCCGTCGACGTCCCGCTGCCCCACACGCCCGCCGTCGCCCTGGCCGAGGACCTGGGGCTCGCCCCCTCCTTCGAGACGGCGCGGATGTACACCGGACCGGTCCGGCCCTTCGCCGCGGAGCGCGTGTTCGGCGTCTCCACCCTGGAGTTGGGCTGACCCGTCCGGCCGGATGTGCGGTCAGCGGGATTCCTGGGCCCGGGTGTCCGGCCGCACCTGTGACGCCGGCTGTGGCTCGTCCGTCCGGGGCGGGCGGGCGAACGCCCAGTCCATCCGCGGTTCGACGACGAAGCGGAACACCGCGCGGACCGGCCCCGTGCACAGCAGCGTGATGCCGGTGACGGCGATCGCGGTGACGGCGAGTTCGCCGAGCGGGGTGTGCAGCCAGGGGTGGTCGTACCAGTCCCAGAACCGGGACGACTTGATCAGGAAGCCGTGCAGCAGATAGCCGTACATGGTGCCCGCGCCCAGGACCGTGAACCAGGTGCGCCGTCCCGGCACCCACGCCAGGAAGCACGCCGTGAGCAGCAGCGCGAGGGCGAACAGCGCGGGCGTCGTGAGCACCCCCGCCCAGCGCGGCGCCCCCTGGCCCGTGACGCTGCCCCGGTGGTACAGCCAGCCCGCGTCGAACCAGGGCGCCACCCAGTACGCGACGCCCAGCGCGGCCACCGCCGCCGGCAGCGCCACGAGGCGCGCGCGGCGGGTGCGCAGCCGCTGGAAGTGCTCGGCGCGCAGCGTCAGTCCGAGGACAAAGTACGGCAGGAAGCTCAGCACCCGCTGGAGCGCGAGGTCGCCGCCGAGGTCGGGGGAGACCGCGGCCAGCACCGCGAAACCCAGCGCGATCGGCACCGGGTGACGCAGCGCCAGCCACACCGGCGTGGTGATCCGCCAGATGAACAGCGCGACCAGGAACCACATCACGTACCAGGGGTCCAGCAGGCTCAGCGGATACCCCGGGTCGTCCTGCGCCCACCGGTAGAAGAGCGTGTACGCCGTCTCGAAGACGAGATACGGCACGACGACACCGGTGAGCAGCCGCCGCAGCCGGCCCGGCGCCATGTCGAAACTCCGCGAGAAGTACCCGGAGACCAGCGCGAACGCCGGCATGTGGAAGGCGTACACGGTGAGGTAGGCGGCGGTGGCGGCCCGGCTGCCGTAGGTCAGGGGCTCCCAGGCGTGCCCGCAGGCCACCAGCACGATGGTGAGGTATTTGGCGTTGTCGAAGTACGCGTCCCTGCGGGGGCGTGCCGGTTCGCGTGCGACGTCTTCGTGCGGCACCACGTCTCCATGGCCTAGTGGGCGGCTGATTCTGCGACGCCTGCCCGGTTACGGTCTTCGCAGTCACCGGCGATCCTGGCAGACCCGGGCCCGCACGTGCCGCCGAACGCGCCTTCCGCTACGCGGTCCGGTCGGCGGCCGGGCGCCGACCGGGGAATGCCCGCCGGCGTCCCACGGCGACGACGGCCGCCGCCGCGGCGACCAGCGGGAGCGCCGTCCACGGCAGGGCGGCGGCGCCCGCACCCTCCAGGACCAGGCCCCCGGCGAAGGACCCGGCGGCGATACCCGCGTTGTAGACGGTGGTCTGGAGCGAGGTGGCCACGTCCGCGTCCGCCGGACCCGAGACGTCGACCAGCGCGGTCTGGATGAGCGTCGGCGCCCCGCCGAACGCCGCGCCCCACGCCGCCACCGGGACGAGCAGCGTCACCGGAGAGCCGCCCGCGACGCCCAGGGCGAGCAGCGCGGAGACGATCAGGACCAGCGCGGCCAGCAGCGTGCGCCGCAGCTGCGCGTCCACCAGCACGCCGGTGACCCAGATCCCCACGACCGTCGACACCCCGAACACCATCAGCACCAGTCCGGTACGGCCGAACCCGGTGTGCTCGGCGAACGGCGCGGCGTACGTGTACATCACCTGGTGCCCGAGGAGCAGCAGCAGCGTCACGGAGAGGACGGTGGCGATGCCGGGCCGGGTGGCGACGCGGCGCAGCGGCACCCGGGCGCCCGGCGCCCCGCCGGGGAACTCCGGCACCCGCCACCGTATCCACGCCGCCACCACCACGGCGAGCACGGCCGGTACGGCGAAGGCCGCGCGCCAGCCGAACGCGCCGGCCAGCGCGGTGCCCGCCGGTACGCCCAGGGACAGCGCGCAGGTGATCCCCGCCAGCACGATCGCGATGGCCCGGCCGCGCCGCGCGGCGGGCACCATCCGGGCGGCGTGCCCGACGAGCAGCGCCCACAGGGTGCCGCCCATGACACCGGCGGCGAGCCGGGCGGCGAAGCTGAGCGGATAGGAGGACGACAGCGCCGTCACGGCGTTGCAGCAGGCGAAACCCGCGAGCGCGGCGAGCAGCACCGCACGCCGGGGCAGCGCGCGCAGCGCCGTGGTGACGGGCACGGCGGCCAGCGTGGAGGCCACCGCGTACCCGGTCACCAGGTACCCCACCCGGCTCTCGGAGACCCCGAGGCCGGAGGCCATCGGGGGGAGGAGACCGGCGGGCAGCAGCTCGGTCAGTACGGCGGTGAACGCGGCGGTGGACAGGGCGAGCAGCCCCGACAGCGGCAGTGCGGCGGCAGCACGAGGGGTGCGGCCGACCGTGGGAGCGACGGACATGCGACCATGCTGGAACGTTCACATCAGTGTTAAAGCAAGCTGATCGGTGTGCGGGAGGGCGTGATCCGCGAGGCCGCGGCGCGCTCTGCGGAGACAGGCCCGGCGGGCGGGTAACGGGGAAGGGCTGACGGGTGACGGGGAACGGGAAGCGATGAAGATCGGTGAACTCTCGCGCCGCACCGGCGTCCCCACCAGGCTGCTGCGCTACTACGAGGAGCAGGACCTGCTGCACTCCGAGCGGGCGGAGAACGGCTACCGCTCGTACGGCGAACCGGCCGTCGCCGCCGTGCAGCAGATCCGCGGGCTGCTGGACTCCGGTCTGACCACCGAGATGATCCGGGCCATCCTGCCGTTCCTGTCCGGACCCGACGCCATCCATCTGCCTCCCGAGTGCCTGACGCCGGAGACGGCGGCGCTGCTGCGCGGCCACATCGACCGGATCCAGTCCCGTATCGACTGCCTCGCCCGCAACCGCGACCGGCTGCGCTCGTACCTCGCCGCGGTGCAGCCGGACGCCGCCGGTACCGGCGGCTAGCCGATCTCGCGGGCGCGTTCCACCGCGGCCCGCACCGGGCCGCGGTGCACAGGACCGTGTCCCGGGAGCAGGACGTCGGCGTCCAGGATCTCCAGGCGGCCGAGCGCCGCGCGGTTCCGCTCGCGGTCGTGGTCGAACATCTTCGGCAGCATCTGCGGACCGCGCACCCGGGACGTGGGATGGCCGCTGACCAGCGAGTCCCCGGAGATCAGGATGCCCGCCTCCGGCAGGTGGTAGGCGGTGTGCCCCTCGGTGTGACCCGGCGTGTGCACGGGCACGGGGCGGCCGGGCAGATCGAGCGCGCCCTCGCCGGGGAACGGCTGCGGCCGGGTCATCCGTACGTCCGTGAGGCCGCCCGACCGCACGGCGTGCGTGATCCAGGGCACCACTCCGGGCCGCCACGCCTGGCGGACCACCTGGCCCACCGAGACCTGGTGCAGGAACTCACGCCGGGCGTGCGGCACTTCGGCCTCGTGCAGGTACACGGGGGTGCCGTGGGTGGCGCTCAGGTACTCGGCGGAGCCGAGGTGGTCGGAGTGCGCGTGGGTGATGAGGACGGCGGTCACCGCCTCGGGCGCGTGCCCGAGCGACTTCAGCGACGCCAGCACGTGCTCGCGGTCCCCGGGGTAGCCGGTGTCGATCAGTGTGGCGGCGTCACCCTCGGACAGGACGATCCAGTTGGTGTTGCTGCCGTGCACCAGGTGAACTCCGGGCGCCACCTGGACGATCGCGTCCTCGCGCATGCCTCTCCCCACGGACTCGGGTGTCGCACGGCCGGGTCCGGCCGTGTCAGGGCGAAGCTATCGCGCGGGTCGGGCCGGCTCCCGCGCCGGGGTCCGTGATCAGCCGGTACGAGCTCCGGGGCGCCGTGATCAGCCGGTGTGCGGGCGCCGGGGGCCGGGGTGCTCCGGGATCCGGTACCGGCAGGGGGCTGGCCGTCCGTGCGGCCGTGTGGCAGCATCTATGTCAGGTAACCTGACATTGCATTCGTGGGAAACCGGAGACTTCGCATGACCATCGAGTACGCCACCCCGTACAGGACCCGCTCGCACATTCCGCCGGAGCCGGGCAAGCCCTACTTCATCGAGAAGGGCATGGGCGACCGCGCCCACCTCTTCGGCGACCTCTTCACCATCTACGCGGGCGGTGAGCAGACGGAGAACCTGTTCAACTTCTTCACCGCCGAGGGCCCCAAGGGCGACATCATCCCGGCCCACTCGCACCCGGACACCTACGAGGTCTTCTTCATCACCCACGGCGCCGTCCGGCTCTTCGTGGAGGACCTGGAGGGCGAGCAGTACGAGAAGCTGCTCACCCCGGGCGACTTCGGCTTCGTACCGAAGAACTGCCCGCACGCCTACCGGATGGAGCGGCACCACTCGCAGATCGTCGGCGTCGCCGCGGGTCCGGGCGGTACCTTCGAGCGGTTCTTCGAGCGCCTCGGTACCCCGACCGACGAGCTCACCCTGCCGGCCCGGCCGTTCGTGCCCGACGGGCAGAAGTTCGCCACCGTCCCGCGGCAGAACGACGTGACCTTCCTGCCCGGCCACCAGTGGCGCACCGGAGGCTGACCCCGTGCCGTACGTCAAGGCGCTGGCCGTCGGCGTCGTGGTGGGCGTGCTGTACGTGGCGGTGCGGGTGAAGTCGCCCGCGCCGCCGCCGGTCGCCCTGTTCGGACTGCTGGGCATGCTGCTCGGCCAGGCCGTCCTGGAGGCGCTGTGAGCGCGGCCGCCGGGGATCCGGAGCGGGGCGTCCCGCGGCCCGCCGAAGGTTCCGGCCGGGTCGGAGGTCTCCGGCGGGCCGGGGATTCCGGGCGTGCCGGGGGTTCCGGCCGGGTCGGAGGACTCCGGCGGGCCGGGGGTTTCGGGCGCGCCGCCGTCCTGTCCTTCGGCGCGGGCCTGATGATGGGCGCCGTCTACTGGGCACTGGACATCACCTCGCCCGCACCGCCCCTGCTGGGGCTCACCGGACTGGCCGGCATCGTCGTCGGGGAGCGCACCGCCGCGCTGGCCCGCGCCCGGTGGCAGGCCCGCCGCCGGACCCGGCACGCGACCCCGGCGGACCCGGCTTCCGCCTTCCCCACCCCCTCACCCACGGACAAGTGCCCGCCCCTCGGAGGAGACCGGGGGGACGGGCGCGGACAAGGAACCTCCCCATGAGCACACCGGCGAGCACACCGGCTGACGCGACCGCACTCGTCGACGTCCACGCCCACTTCGTCACCGACTCGTACGTGCGCCGGGCGCGGGCGGCCGGGCACGAGCTGCCCGACGGGATGCCCGGCTGGCCCTCCTGGTCGGCGCGCGAGCACCTCGACCTGATGGACCGCAGCGGCATCGGCACGGCCATGCTCTCCGTGTCCTCCCCGGGCGTCCACTTCGGCGACCCGGCGGCCGCCCGTGCCCTGGCCCGTGAGGTCAACGAGGACGGCGCCGCCATCGTGCGGGACCACCCCGGCCGCTTCGGGCTGTTCGCCTCGCTGCCCGTGCCCGACGTCGACGGCGCGCTCGCCGAGATCGAGTACGCCTTCGACACGCTCGGGGCCGACGGCGTCGTCCTGGAGACCAACACCGACGGCGTCTACCTCGGCGACCAGCGCCTCGAACCCGTCTTCGCCGAGCTGGACCGCCGCGGCGCGGTGGTCTTCCTGCACCCCACCTCGCCGGTGTGCTGGGAGCGGTCCGCGCTCGGCCGGCCGCGCCCGATGGTCGAGTTCATCTTCGACACCGCGCGCAGCGTCACCGACCTCCTCTTCGCCAAAACCCTGGAGCGCTGCCCGAACCTCGAGGTGATCGTGCCGCACTGCGGCGGGGCACTGCCCGTCCTGGCGGACCGCGTCAACGGTTTCATGAAGCTGTTCATGCCGGCCGGGCAGGCGCCGGACGCCGTCGCCCAGCTCCGCCGGCTCCACTACGACCTCGCAGGACCCGCCTTCCCGCGCCAGGTCCCCGCCCTGCTGAACCTCGTCGAACCGGAGCGGCTGCTCTACGGCAGCGACTACTGCTGGACCCCGGCCGCCGCCGCGGAGGCGCACGCCGCGTCCCTCGACACCGCGCCCGCCCCCGCCGGGGGCACCACCTGGCGGGAGCTGACCACGGCCAACGCGCACAAGCTCCTGCCCCGCCTCGCCCGCTGACCTCCCTGGGGCCTGTCGCCGACCGGCCCCCTCACGAACCGGAGACCACCATGGCCGCACCGCCTCCGTCCTTCCCGCCGGCCCTGCTCGCGCCGCCGGACCCGGCCCGGCTGCCGCTGCCGCCCGCCGCGTCCCCGGAGCCCGGCGTACGGCTGCTGCGCGGCGCCGTCTACTCCGTGCCCGAGGGGATCCGGCCCCTGGAACTCGACCTGTGGCTGCCGGAGCGGGTGCCGGGACCGGTGCCGGTGGTCGTCTTCGTGCACGGCGGCGGCTGGCGCATGGGCCTGCGGGACGACCTCGGGCCGCGGTTCCGCACCTGGTCGCCGGGTCCGTTCGCCCGGCTGGTCCGGGCCGGCTGTGCCGTCGCCTGCCCCGACTACCGGCTGACCGGCGAGGCCACCCACCCCGCGCAGCTCGACGACGTCTCGGCGGCCCTCGGCTGGCTGCACACCAGGTCCGCCGAGCTCGGCCTCGACACCGGCCGCACCGTCGTGTGGGGCGAGTCCGCGGGCGGTCACCTCGCCGCACTCGCCGCGCTGACCGCGGGCGAGCGCCGCGGCTCGGCGACGGTCCGCGGCTGCGCCGTCTGGTACGCGCCCGCCGACCTCACCGCCCTCGCCGCGGACTACCCCGAGGGCCGGTACGACCCCGCCGACCCGGGCACCTTCGAGGCCCGGCTGATCGGCGCGGCCCTCGCCGACGCACCGGAGCGCGCCCGCGCCGCCAGCCCGGTCGGCCGGGTCACGGCCGGCGCGCCCCCGTTCCTGGTCCTGCACGGCACCGACGACGTGATCGTCCCCTGCGTACAGAGCGAACGGCTCGTCACGGCCCTGCGCGAGGCCGGGGCGGAGGCCGAACTGCACCGGGTGGAGGGCGGCGACCACCTGTGGGTGGGCCTCTCGGACGACGCCGTCGAGCACTGCTTCACGACGACACTCGACTTCGTGGCCCGCTGCACGAGCTGATGCGTTGTGGTGGGCGGTGGGCGGCGAGTGGATAATTTCCCTGTACGTCGTCGACCCTCCGAGGAGCCATGAGCCATCGCGCGGCCAACCTGCCCCAACTGCTCGCCGAGGCCAGGCGCTGGTTCGACGAGGCGCTCATGGCGAGCATGGAGGCGGCGGGGGAGCAGCCGGTCAGCACGGCGCAGGCGTCCGTGTTCGCGATGCTCGACGCCGAGGGCACGACGGTCTCGGAGCTGGCCCGGCGCATCGGCGTCACCCGCCAGACGGTCCATCAGGCGGTGCACGGCCTGATCGGGATGGGGCTGCTGCGGCAGGTGCCCGATCCGGCCTCCGCCCGCAGGCGCTTGATCCGCACCACCGACGAGGGGCAGCGCGTCCACGAGCGGGCCCAGGCCGCCGTCGCGGTCATAGAGTCCGTCCTCGCCGAGCGCATCGGCGGGCCGCGCGCGGCCGGTCTGCGCCACGCGCTGACCGCCGACTGGGGCGAACCGCCCCTCGTCCCGGCCCCCTGACGCCGTTCCCCCGACCGCGGTGGTCCCGCCCTTCGAAGGGGGTCAGGGCGCCCGGAGCACGGCCGGGCGGACCGGCCCGGCCAGCCCCAACTGGCAGGCCACGACGACCAGTTGGGCCCGGTCGCGGGCGTTGAGCTTGGTCATCGCCCGGCCCACGTCGGTCCGTACGGACATCGGGCTGACGTCGAGGCGGTCGGCGATCTGCGTGTTGGAGTGGCCCTCGGCGGCCAGCGTCATCACCTCGCGTTCACGGGCGGTGAGCGCGGCCAGGGTCTTTGGCGGAGACAGCGGGGCGGCCACCGGCGTGACGAGATAGCGGCTGATGACGGCGCGGGTCGCGAGCGGGGAGAGCAGGGCCTCGCCGGACGCCACGGTGCGGACCGCGCCGAGCAGCGTGTCGGCGTCGGCGTGCCGGCCCAGAAAGCCGCTGGCCCCGGCGCGCAGCGCCTGGGCCACGTACTGGTCGATCTCGGCGGTGGCGAGGATCAGGACGCGGGTGCCGGTCAGCTCCGGGTCGGCGCAGACGGTCGTGGTGGCGGTCAGACCGTCCGTGCCGGGCAGCCGGATGTTCATGAGCACGACATCCGGGCGGTGGGCGCGCGCGAGCTCGACCGCTTCCCTGCCGTCGGTGGCCTCGGCGACCACGACCATGTCGGCGCAGGAGTCGATCAGGATGCGGAAGGCGGCCCGGAGCAGGGTCCGGTCGTCGGCGAGCAGCAGGCGGATGGTCATGGGCTTGACGTCTTCTTCCGTTCCGTGGCGGTCGGATACTGATTCCAGCGTGCGCGCCGACGCGCCCGCGCGACCGCCGACGACCGCCCGTTGGAAGAGCCCGGGAACGCCATTCGGGTCAACCGGGAGCGCGGGCGAGGTGTCCCCGGGGGGGCGGAGGCGGTGCTCCCGCGCCCGAAATTCGATTGCGGGGCCCCGGGGCGGATGCTGAAGTCGCCGGATGGATCATGCGAAGGTGCTGCGGCTGTTCGACCAGGACATGCGCGAGGGGGCGCGGCCCGACGGGCCCGGCGTCCGGGTGGAGCGGGTCGGCCCGGTGGTGCGCAGGATCGGCACCGAACAGGGCTGGAACGGTGTCCTCTGGTCGTCCCTCGACGCGGCCGGCGCCGACGCGGCGATCGCCGAACAGACGCGGTACTTCACCGGCCTCGGCCGTTCCTTCGAGTGGAAGCTGTACGGGCACGACGGCCCCGCCGACCTCGGGCGGCGGCTCCTGGCGGCCGGGTTCACGGCCGAACCGGAGGAGACGGTGATGGTCGCCGAGCCGGCCGGGACCGGCGGACCCGGCGGCCTGACCGACCCCGCACTCGACGCGGCGCGGCCCGACGGCGTACGCATCGTGCCGGTCACCGACCCGGCGGGCGTCGACCTCGTCGCCGACGTCCACGAACGGGCCTTCGGCACCGACAGCACCCGGCTCCGTCACGACCTGCTGGCCGGCCTTTCCGGCGACGCGGGCACCGCGGGCGACGTGGTCGCCGTGGTGGCGCTCGCCGGTACGGAACCGGTGAGCGCGGCCCGTATGGAGCTGCTGCCCGGCACCAGGTTCGCCGGGCTGTGGGGCGGCGGCACGGTGGAGGGCTGGCGCGGCCGCGGCATCTACCGTGCCCTGGTCGCCCACCGCGCCCGCATCGCCGCCGAGCGCGGCTACCCCTACCTCCAGGTCGACGCCTCCGACATGAGCCGCCCGATCCTGGCCCGCCTCGGTTTCGAGCCACTGACCACGACGACGCCGTACGTGTACGAGCCCACCGTGTGAGCCGGAGCCGGAGCCGGAGCCGGAGCTGGAGCCGGAGCCGCAGCCGAGGCCACGGCCGCGCGCGTGGCGACGGTCGCTGACGGTCAGCGGTGGGCGGCCGCTCCCGGGGTCGGGAACGGCCGCCCTTGCCGGACGCGCTGGTGCGGACGACGCGTCGGGTCTGCCGGGGTGCCGGTCAGGCGCGGGCCTTCGCCCGGTCCAGCGCGGCGACGCCGACCGCCGCGAGACCGATCTGGATGAGCCACTCGATCCAGTCGACGCCGTCGGTGTCGGCCACTCCGAACGCCGAGGCGATGGCCGCACCGATCAGCGCGGCGACGATACCGACCACGATCGTCCACAGGATGCCGATGCGCTGGCGACCGGGGACGACGAGCCTGCCCAGTACGCCGATGATGATGCCGATCACGATGGCGCTGATGATGCCGGAAATCTCCATCTCCGCCCCTCCTCTTCGCCCCTCTTGGTCAGGACCCCCGCACTGGGCGTGTTCCCGTCCCGCGCGCGAGCAGTCCGGCCGGGGCCGGGGGACGTCCGCCCGCCTGTCGAGGCCGAGGTCGGGGGTGTGGTGGAGGCGAGGTCGACCCACCGGCCGAGGCCGAGGCCAAAGGAGTGCGCGCACCGCATCGCCGAGCGCGGCTCCGTGACCGGATCGCCCTCGTGATACGGCCGCTCCGCCGGTTCGATGCCGTCGAGGAACTGCTGACCGAATCACGGGCGGGTCGCCGTACCGCGGCTCCGGTCCACGGGCGGGCCGCCGTACCGCAGCCTCGATTGACATGCAGGCAATCGCCTGCATAACGTGAAGTGTGGGATCGGAGAAAGACCCGGCCGTGGACCAGGTGTTCAAGGCGCTGGGCGACCGGACGCGCAGACGGCTGCTCGACCTGCTGCACGAGGACAACGGGCAGTCGCTGGGCGAGCTGTGCGAGCACATGGACATGGCACGCCAGTCGGTGACCCAGCACCTCGGGGTGCTGGAGGCCGCCAACCTGGTCAGCACGGTGCGGCGGGGGCGGGAGAAGCTGCACTACCTCAATCCCGTTCCGCTCCAGGAGATCCAGGAGCGGTGGATCGACAAGTTCGAGCGCCCGCGGCTGCGCGCGCTGAGCGCCCTCAGACGACGAGCCGAGGAATCCGCCATGACCGCCGAACCGAGCTTCGTGTACGTCATCTACATCGCCAGTACACCCGGGCGGGTCTGGGACGCCCTCACCGACGCGGACCTGACCGCCGCGTACTGGGGCCACAGCAACGTCTCCGACTGGCGCCCCGGATCCCGCTGGGAGCACCGCCGTACGGACGGTTCCGGCGTCGCCGACGTGGTCGGCACCGTCGTGGTGAGCGAGCGGCCGACCCGCCTCGTCACCACCTGGGCCGCGCCCGGGGAGGCGGAGCGGGCGGACGCGCACTCGCGGGTCACCTTCGACATCGAGCCGCACGCCGACATCGTCCGGCTGACCGTGACCCACGAGGACCTGGCCGACGAGGCCGCGGTACGCGAGGCGGCGTCCGGCTGGGCAGCGGTGCTCTCGAACCTCAAGTCCCTGCTGGAGACCGGCAGTCCGCTGCCGCAGCAGCCGTGGCTGGTCCCGGGCCACTGACCGCGGCCACCCCGGCGGCCGGCCGGGCGTCCGCCTCGCCGGCCCGGGAGCGGGGTCCGGGTCCCCGGGCCGGCGACGGCGGAACGAGCAGGCGGTGCCTGTCCGTCCGGAAGCGGGGTCCCGGCCCCCGGACGGACACGGGCGACCTGTGTCCGCGCGCCTTGCATCCATCGTTTCCGCGGCGGCCGCTCATTCGGATGCACGACGTCGCGACAGGCGCGACAGGCGCGCGAGGACGGCGAGGAGCACGGAGAGCGCGGCGACGGCGCCCGGCGCGCCCGGCGCGCGGAGGGCGAGCGGTGGCAGGCGTCCGGCGCCCGCCCGGCACGCGCCGCCCCCTCCGCCCCCTGCACCCCCGTCACCTCGGACGCCGCCGCCCGGCCGTCCGAGGACGCGCCACCAGATGAGGATCCCGACCGCGACGGCGGCGGTACGGAGCAGAAGACGGCCGAGAACCGGCGCGTGGGAAGGGGGCCCGCCGGAGGACGGGAGCGGCTCGACGTGATCTCCTGGAACGGGCGCTGCGGGCGCTGCGGGCGGCGCGGGCGGCGCGGGCAGCGCAGGCGGGGCAGGCGGCGTAGGCGGCGCGGGCGGGGCAGGCGGGGCTGGTGCCGGCTCAACTGTCTCCCGCTCCAGCGCTGTTGACTCGTCCGGTCCCCCCTCCCTTCCGCCTCGCATCTCCGTGCTGATCGCGTCCCACACGCGGGACGGCGGGGTGAGCAGGGTGTCGGCGGGGGAGGCGTCGCGGCCCGCGGTGACGGCGCGGCGGAGTTCGGCGAGGACGGTGCGGCACAGTGCGCAGCGGGAGAGGTGGAGTTCGAGGCCGGCCGTCCGGGGGCTGCGGGCGCCGTCGAGCGCGAGCGCGGCGAGGTCACCGGGTGAGGCGTGTTCCTCCGCTCCCGGCGGGACACGCGGGGCCCCCGGCCGATCGGTCATGTGCTCCTCCCTCGCCCTCCCTTCGCCGGTAAGGGCGCCGCCGGATGCACGCGTGGCCGGGCCGCCGCACGGCGGTACCGCTCAGCCGTGCACCGCGGACCGGAGGCAGCGGCGCAGTTGGTGGAGTCCGCGCCGGGCGTGGCTCTTGACCGTGCCCAGCGGCCACCCGGTGCGCTGCGCGATCTGGGTCTGCGTCAGGTCCTCGTAGAACGCCAGCCGCAGCACCCGCTGCTGCGGGGCCGGGAGTTTGGCCAGCTCGTGCTGGACGAGGACGCGGTCGAGCGCCGCTTCGGGCTGGGTCTGCGCGGGGTCGGCGAGCGCCAGCACGGAGCCCGCCGCGGCCACCAGGTCGGTCCGCCGGGTCCGTGCCGAGAGGGCGTCGGCGACCTTGCGGCGGGTGATGCCGACGAGCCAGCCGGCGATGGCGCCGCGCTCGGGCCGGTAGCCCGTACGCCCCCGCCAGGCGGCGAGGAACACCTGCTGCGTCACGTCCTCGGCCTCCCTGGAGTCGCCCAGTGAGCGCCAGGCCAGGGTGTGCACCAGGGCTCCCCAGCGGTGGTAGGCGGCGGACAGGCACGCCTCGTCACCGGCCACGAAGCCCCGGGCCAGTTCCTCGTCGGCGAGCGTCTCCTCCACGGGGGCCCACAGGGGCGGCTGCTGTGGGCCCCGCGTGGCCCGCGGCGTCGTCCTCGCGGGTGGCCCGCCGTGCGTGTCCGGTCGTATCCGCAGCTCACCGCCGGTCCGGCCGGTACGGGTCAGGCTCTGGGCCGGGCCGTCCCGCCCCGGGAACCTGTCGGTGAACGTGCTTACGATCATGGCCACGGCTCCTCACGGCGGGACGGAGAACGCCCCGGTTCGGACAACGCCTGTCGCCCGGGCACGCGGGAGTGGCACCCGGGTGACCCCATCGTGTGAACGGCGCCCAGAGGTGGGCAACTCGCACCGTTTGTGCGTCGTATAGTCCGCGCATGGGTGAAACCGGAGTGCCCGCGCAGCGGGTCGAAGACACGGCGCAGATCTCTGACACCGGCGTCACCACAGGGGCACTGGCCCGGCTTCTGGGGGTGTCGCCCACCACGTTGCGCACCTGGGACCGGCGGTACGGGATCGGGCCCGCGGTCCGTGCCGACGGCCGGCACCGCCGCTGGACGCCGCAGGACGTGGCGATGCTCGAGGAGATGTGCCGGCTGACCTCGGCCGGTGTGCCGCCCGCCGAGGCGGCCCGTACCGCCAAGAAGGTGCAGGGTTCCCTCCCGCCGGGACCCGGCCCGGCCCGCGCGCCCCGCAAGGCGGCCCCCCGCCCCAGACGCTCCCGTGCGGCCGGCGCCCTGCCCCTCGGCAACGCCCGGCTGGAGTGCCGCGGACTCGCGCGCGCCGCCGTGCGCCTCGACGCGCCCGCCGTCGAGGGCCAGCTCAACGAGCTGATGGCGCAGCACGGCCTGGTCACCGTCTGGGAGGACGTGATGGTGCCGACGCTGCACGCGATAGGCCGCAAGTGGGAGTCGTCCGGGGACCGTTACGTCGAGGTGGAGCACCTGCTGTCCTGGTACATCTCCACCGTGCTGCGCCGCGCGACCCCGGTTCCCGCCGTCCCCGGCGCCGCCGCCACCGGACCGGGCCCCGTACTCCTGGCGTGCGTCCCAGGTGAGCAGCACTGCCTGCCCATCGAGGCACTGAACGCCGCGCTCACCGAGGCCGGGCTGCCCACGCGGATGCTGGGCGCCGCCGTACCCGCCGAGGCGCTCGTCGAGGCGGTGCGGCGGCTGGGACCCGCGGCCGTCGTCATCTGGTCGCAGGCACGCTCCACGGCGAGCCTGTCGCTCGCCCGGCACATCGGCGCCTCGCGCTGGGGCGTGAAGGGCGCGCGCCGGCAGCCCGCCGTAGTCCTCGGCGGACCCGGCTGGGCCGGACACCGGACGCAGGGGATGATGCGCCCGGCCGGCCTCCGCGACGCGCTCACCGCACTGGCGAAAAAGTACGATACGGAGGAAACGGGCGCCGTCTGACGGGCCGGAGCCCCGCTGCCGCGGCCCGCGACCGCCGGTGCCGTTCATGCATCCGGCGAATCGGGGCAGCGGGAGAGCGGGGCGCGCCGCGCACGCGCGAGCGGACGGCGGCCGACCGGGGCGCCCGGCCGGACGCCCCACGACCCGAGAGGTGGTTGCCATGGCCGATACCCGCGACGCACCGGACGTGCTGGTGGTCGGGGCGGGTCTCGCCGGACTCGCCTGCGCCCGTGACCTGATCGCCGCCGGGCGCACCGTCCGGGTCCTGGAGGCGTCCGACGCGGTGGGCGGGCGGATGCGCTCGGACCGGGTCGACGGTTTCGTCCTCGACCGGGGCTTCCAGGTGTTCAACACCTCGTATCCGCAGGCCAGGCAGCGGCTGTCGCTGCGCGACCTGCGGCTGCGGCCCTTCACCCCGGGCGTCCTCGTGCACACCGAGGACCGCGGCACGCTCCGCTTCAGCGACCCCACGCGCACCCCGCGTGCCTCGGGAGACCTGCTCCCCGGGCGGCTGGCCGGCACCCGCGACCTGCTGGCCCTGGGCGTGCTGTCGTCCCGCGACATGCTGGCGCCGGTGCGGTGGCTGAAGCGGTCCCAGGACCGCACCACCCGGACGGCGCTGGCGGCGGCCGGTTTCTCCGAGGACTTCGTGGAGCGGTTCTTCCGCCCCTTCCTCTCCGGGATCTTCCTGGAGGACGAACTGGAGACCTCCAGCCGCTTCTTCCACCTCGTCTGGCGCAGCATGCTGCGCGGCACGCTCTGTCTGCCCGCCGACGGCATCGGCGCGGTGCCCCGGCAGCTCGCCGGCGCGCTGCCGTCGGGGGTGGTCCGCCTGGAGACGCCGGTGGAGCGGCTGACCGACGACGGCGTGGAGCTGACCGGCGGCGGTGAAGCGGCCGCGCGCGCCGTGGTGGTGGCCACCGGCCCCGGCCCGGCGGCGGGACTGCTGCCCAAGCTGGAGGTGCCGCCGTACCGGACCGTGACGACGTACTACCACGCGGCTGCGCGACCGCCGCTCGGCGAGCCCACGCTGCTCACCGACGTCCGCCGCCGCTTCCTCAACACCTGCGTGCTCAGCGAGGTGGTGCCGGGTTACGCGCCCGCGGGGGCGGCGCTGGTCGGCACCTCGGTCCTCGGCGGCGACACCGACGGCCGGGAGGCGGCCGTGCGCGCGGCGCTCGCGGACGTCTACGGCACGGACACGGCGGGCTGGCAGACGCTGGCCGTCCGTACCGTGCCGGACGCGCTGCCCGCGATGGCGCCCCCGCAGCCGCTCAGCCGCCGGACCAGGGTCGCGCCGGGGCGGTACGTGTGCGGCGACCACCGGGCGACCGGCTCCGTGCAGGGCGCGCTGGCCTCGGGAGCGCGCGCGGCCCGTGAGGTCCTGCGGGACCTGGGCCGCTGAGAGCGTCTCAGTCCCGGCCCCGTGCCCGCTTGAAGCGGTCCAGGGCCTCGGAAAGGTCCACCACCCGGTCGGGGTAGTCGAGGTTCTCGCGTTCGTCGTCCGGGAGTTTCCAGGGTTCGTGCACCGCGGAGCCCTCGACCCCGGCGAGTTCGGGCACCCAGCGCCGTACGTACGTGCCGTCCGGGTCGTACCGCTTGGCCTGGACGACCGGGTTCAGTACCCGGTTGGGCCGGGTGTCCGTGCCGGTGCCCGCCGCCCACTGCCAGTTCATCTGGTTGTTCGCCAGGTCGCCGTCCACGAGGTGGTCCAGGAAGTGCCGGGCGCCGACCCGCCAGTCCACGTACAGGGTCTTGGTCAGGAAGCTGGCGACGAGGAGGCGGCCGCGGTTGTGCATCCAGCCCTCGTGCAGGAGCTGGCGCATCGCCGCGTCGACCAGGGGGTAGCCGGTGCGGCCCGCCTTCCAGGCGGCCACGTCCTCGCGCGCGGACTTCTCGGAGCGCCAGCGGTCGTGCCGGGTGCGGTAGTCGGCGGCCGAGGAGGCGGGGCGCGCGGCCAGCACCTGGTGGTGGAAGTCGCGCCAGGCGAGCTGTCTGACGAACGCCTCGCCGCCGGCGCCGCCCGCCCGGCGGGCCCGGTGGACGGCCTCCGTCGGGGACACCGTGCCGAAGTGCAGATACGGGGAGAGCCGTGAGGTGGCGTCGCCCGCCAGGTCGTCGTGGCGGTCCTCGTAGTCCCCGATGCCCTTGCGCAGCCAGTCGGTGAGCCGTTTGCGGGCCTCCGTCTCGCCGCCCTCCGGCAGCCCCTGCGCCACCTTCTTCACCTTGCCGCGCGACGGGACGCGCTCCGAGCGCACGCCGTCGGGCACCCGCACCTTCCGGGGCGCGCCCAGCACCTCGCGCAGACGCTGCCCCGACCAGTGCCGGAAGTACGGGGTGAAGACCGCGAAGTGGTCGTTGGACGCCGGGGTGAAGGTGCCGGGCGCGATCACGGTGATCACGGTGTCGTGGACGTGCAGGCGGCAGCCCTCCGCCTCCAGGGCCTGGCGCAGCCGTTCCTCCCGGTGGTGGGCGTAGCGGCTGACCCCGGCCGCCATGTGCACCTCGTCGGCCTCCGCCTCGGCGACCACCCGGCACACCTGCTCTACGACGTCGCCCGAGCGCACGACGAGCCGGCCGCCGCGCTCGCGCAGACCCGCGTCGAGATCACCGAGGCAGTCGGCGAGGAACGCGAGCCGGTTCGGCACGGCGAAACCGGCCTTGTCGATGGCGGTGTCACGGACGAAGAGCGGTACGACCTCCCCGGCACCGTCGAGCGCCGCCCGCAACGGCGGATGATCGTGCAGCCGCAGATCGGAGGTGAACAGAACGACCGAGACAGTCATGGGGCGACTTTCGTGCGGGGCGGTGGGGGCGAGGTGGCGAACCCGTTTCGGACCGGGCGGACCGGACGGATGCGGGTGCCGTTGCGGATGTGGCGCGGGCCGACGGGACCGGCAGGCGCGGGGCGACCGGGTCAGCGGGCGCGGGCCGGTGGGCCCGGATGCGTGGACGCCTCCTTGAGCGCCGCCTTCGTGATGTTGCGGGCCATGCCGCCGAACACCACCGCGTGGAACGGGGACACGCTCCACCAGTACGCGTGGCCCAGCAGGCCGTGCGGGTGGAACAGCGCCCGCTGCCGGTACCGGGTGCCGCCGGCGCCGTCGTCCTCGGCGTACATCTCCAGCCAGGCCAGGCCCGGCAGCCGCATCTCGGCGCGCAGCCGCAGCAGATGTCCCGGCTCGATCTCCTCGACGCGCCAGAAGTCGAGCGAGTCACCGACCCGCAGCCGCGCCGCGTCGCGCCGGCCGCGGCGCAGCCCCACCCCGCCCACCAGCCGGTCCAGCCACCCCCGTACGGCCCAGGCCAGCGGGAAGGAGTACCAGCCGTTGTCGCCGCCGATGCCCTCGATGACCCGCCACAGCGCGGCGCGTGAGGTGTCGACGCTCATCTCGCGCCGGTCGGTGTACATGCTGCCGCCCGCCCAGTCGGGGTCGGTGGGCAGCGGATCGCTGGGCGCGCCGGGCACGGAGGCCGAGGACCACCGGGTGGTCACCTGGGCGTCCCGGACGCGTTCCAGGGCCAGCGCCACCGCCTCGTCGAAGCCGATGGGGTGCCCCGGCGGGTACGGCACGTACCGTGCGATGTCGTGGTCGTGGCAGACGACCTCGTAGCGCAGCGACTCGGTGAGCGGGCGGGCGAGGGCGCTGGGCACCGGGGTGACGAGGCCGACCCAGTGGCTGGACAGCCGCGGGGTGAGCATCGGCACCGGCACGATCAGGCGGCGCGGCAGATGGGCGATCCGCGCGTACCGGCACATCATCTCGCGGTAGGTCAGCACGTCGGGACCGCCGAGGTCGAAGGCCCGGCTGACGTCGGCCGGCATCCGGGCGCTGCCGACGAGCGTGCGCAGCACGTCCCGGACGCCGATCGGCTGGATCCGGGTGTGCACCCAGTTCGGGGTGACCATGACGGGCAGGCGTTCGGTGAGGTACCGCAGCATCTCGAAGGAGGCCGAGCCCGAGCCGATGATGACCGCGGCGCGCAGCACCGTGGTCGGCACCCCCGAGCCGAGCAGGATGCGGCCGACCTCGGCGCGGGACCTCAGATGCGGGGACAGCTCGCCTTCGGGCACGCCCTCGGGGGTGAGGCCGCCGAGGTAGACGATGCGCCGGACCCCGGCGGCGCGGGCCTGCTCGCCGAAGATCCGGGCGGCCCTGCGGTCGGTCGCCTCGAAGTCCTTGCCCGCGGCGAGCGCGTGCACCAGGTAGTACGCGATGTCCACGCCACGCATCGCCTCGGCGACCGAGCCGGCGTCCGTGACGTCGCCGCGCACGACCTCGGCCCGGCCGGCCCACGGGTAGTCGCGCAGTTTTGCGGGGGTGCGGGCCAGACAGCGGACCCGGTACCCCGCGGCCAGCAGTTCCGGCACCAGGCGTCCGCCGATGTAGCCGCTGGCGCCGGTCACCAGGCAGGTCGGCCCGGGGCCGGTCTCGTCGCCGCTCATGGATTGGTCCTCCGTCGGTCGCCTGGTCGTCCCTGCTCGGTCGGCCCCCTGTCGATCTCTTCCACGCCGACCGGCCCGGTGGATGCGTGGACGTACTCCGTCCGGGGACCGGCGCCGCAACGCCGGGGCGGGCCGCGGTCTTCTATAGGCTGACCGTGTGGCCAGACGAGACGACCGTGACGACCGTGCGGGGGACCGGCAGCCCGGCGGCGGACCGGGGCGCGCCCGCGCGGCGGGCCCTGACCTCGGCGCCTTCGCGGTGCAGCTGCGGCGGATGAACGGGGAGATCAACCGGCTGGTGCACGGCTTCGCGGGCGACCACGGGCTGCACGCCACCGACATCCAGGCGCTGGCCGTCGTCCTGGACTCGGCGGAGCCGGTCACCCCTGGCCGGCTGCGCGAGCACCTCGGGCTCACCTCCGGCGCCGTCACCGCCTGCCTGGACCGGCTGGAGCGGGCCGGGCACATCCGCCGGGTCCGGGAGAGCGCCGACCGCAGAGTGGTCCACATCCACTACGTGCCCGACGCGCGGTCGGCGGCCCGCGCCCACTTCCGGCCGCTGGCCGAGGCCACGGACAGTGTGCGGTCCCGTTTCAGCGACGAGGAGCTGGCGGTGGCGCTGCGCTTTCTCACGGAGCTGAACCAGGAGCTGTCGGCGGTCCGTTCCCCGGGACGCTGAACACGCCCCGCCCACCCGGCCGTCATTTAACTCAATGATTGAGATACTTTTCCATTGAGCTACTCGGGGTACTCGAGGCAGCCGCACCGCAACACCCCGCCGTCCCTGGGAGAAGGATGTCCACCACCCCGCGCCGTGCCCGCCTGCTGCTGCCCGTGGTCCTGCTCGTCGCCTGGCTCGGCATCGGCGGCGCCCTCGGCCCCTACGCCGGCAAGCTGGGCGAGGTCGCCACCAACGACCAGGCCGCCTTCCTGCCGCGCAGCGCCGAGTCCACCAAGGTCATCGACGAGCAGCGCGCCTTCCAGCAGGACGAGACGCTGCCCGCGATCGTCGTCTGGACCGCCGACGGCGAGGCGGTGACGGCGAAGCAGCGGGCCGCGGCCACGAAGGCGCTGACCTCGCTCGCCGGACGGCCGGGCGTCATCGGCAAGGCGTCCCCCGCCCTCGCCTCGAAGGACGGCAGGGCGCTCGAAGGTGTCGTCCAGCTCGCGCCCGGCCTCGGCGACGAACTGCCCGGCGCGCTCGACGCGATCCGCGCCGCCGCCGAGCGCGTGCCCGGCACAAAAGCGCAATTGGCCGGACCGGCGGCGAGCCAGGCCGACCTCTCCGACGCCTTCGCCGGCATCGACGGCATCCTGCTCGCGGTGGCCCTGGTCACCGTGCTGGTGATCCTGCTGCTCGTCTACCGCAGTGTGCTGCTGCCGCTGGTCATCATGGCCGGCGCGGTCTTCGCCCTGGGCCTGGCCTGCGCCGTCGTCTACGTCCTCGCCGACCACGACGTGGTCCGCGTCGACGGCCAGGTGCAGGGCATCCTGTCCATCCTGGTGATCGGCGCAGCCACCGACTACGCCCTGCTGCTGACCGCCCGTTACCGCGAGGAACTCGCCGAGCGCGAGGACCGGTTCGCCGCCGTACGGGCCGCGCTGCGCCGGTCCTGGGGCGCGATCACCGCCAGCGCCGGCACCGTCGCACTCGGCCTGCTCGCCCTCCTGCTCAGCGATCTGACCAACAACCGGGCGCTGGGACCGGTCGGCGCCATCGGCATCGTGTGCGCCGTGCTGAGCGCGCTGACCTTCCTGCCGGCCGCCCTGGTCCTCCTCGGCCGTACGGCGTTCTGGCCCGCGAAGCCCCGGCCGGCCGGGGACGAGGGGCGTACCGGCGTCTGGCAGCGGGCCGCGGACCTCGTGGACCGGGCGCCGCGCAAGGTGTGGGCCACCGCCCTCGCCGCCCTCCTGGTCTGCGCGGCCTTCGCGCCGACGCTCACCGCGAAGGGCGTCCCGCTCGACGAGACCTTCGTGAACGACGCGCCCTCGGTCGCCGCGCAGCAGACCCTGAGCCGGCACTTCCCGGGCGGCTCGGGCAACCCGGCCGTCGTCATCGCCGCCGCCGACCGTGCGACCGGCGTCATGGCCGCGGCCCGCGCGACCGAGGGCGTCGTCGAGGCCGCCGCGGTGACGGAGTCCGGGCGGCCCGGCGGGGGAGCCCCCCGGGTCGTCGACGGCAAGGTGCGCATCGACGTCACCCTGCGCGCCGCCGCCGACAGCGACGCCGCGAAGGACACCGTGGCCCGGCTGCGCACCGCCGTGCACGCCGTACCGGGCGCGCGCGCCCTGGTCGGCGGCTACACCGCGCAGAGTTACGACACCCAGCGCACCGCCGAACGCGACCGCACGCTCATCGTCCCCGTGGTCCTCGCCATCATCCTGGTCATCCTGACCGGCCTGCTGCGCTCCCTCGTGACACCCCTGCTGCTGGTGGCCACCGTCGCCCTCAACTTCCTCGCCACCCTGGGCATTTCGGCGCTCGTCTTCCGCCACGGCTTCGGCTTCACCGGCACCGACGCCTCCGTACCGCTGTACGGCTTCGTGTTCCTGGTGGCGCTCGGCGTGGACTACAACATCTTCCTGATGTCGCGGGTGCGGGAGGAGTCGCTGCGCCACGGGGTGCGCCAGGGCGTGCTGCGCGGTCTGGTCACCACCGGCGGGGTGATCACCTCGGCGGGCGTGGTGCTGGCCGCGACCTTCGCCGCCCTCGGCGTCATCCCGCTGGCGTTCCTGGTGCAGATCGCCTTCATCGTCGCCTTCGGCGTGCTGCTCGACACCCTGGTGGTGCGCTCCCTGCTGGTGCCCGCGCTCGTCCGCGACATCGGCCGGACGGCGTGGTGGCCGGGGTCGCTCGGCCGCCGCTCCGAAAGGAGTCGAGGACGGTGACATGTACCGGGTGGAAGCGGGCAAGCGGAATGTACGAGATTCCAGTCGGAGTCGTTGGTGGAGGTGCATGCCGGTATGGGCGCGAAGGTGTTGCAGCGATTTCCCGCAGGTGCTCCGCGCGGTTCGTGGCCTGCGGAGGAGTACGCGGCACGGCGCCGCGCCGAGGGTCAGCCCGCCACCGTCGTCATGGACCTCAAGTCGGACGCCTTCCTCGTGGTGATTCCCGCCCGCGAGGAAGGCTGAGCCCCGCCGCCTGTGCGGAGACGGACGTCAGCCGAGGCGCATCACGAAGCCGACCGTCGTACCGCCGTCCTCCGGTACGACGGTCAGCCGGTCGGCGACGAGGCGGGTGAACCACAGCCCCTCGCCGTCGGCGTCGGCGGACCCCGGGCCGGGCGTCCCGGAACCGGAACGGCCGGGACGGCCGGAACCGGGCCCGGTGATCAGGCACTCCAGTTCACGGGCCCGGCGCAGCAGGGTCAGGGTCGCCCGGCCGCCGTGCCGGACGGCCTCGGCGGCCAGGGCGTCCATCGCGGTGACGAAGTCGTCGCACCGCGGCTCCGGGAGCCCGGCCAGGGACGCCTGAGCGGCCACCAGCACCCGCAGCCGCGGCAGGTCCCCGCCGCCGAACCGGCTGCGCAGCAGGATCCCGCGCACGGAGTGCGCGAAACCGTCACCCATATCGAGAGGCATCAGGCGATCACCCGGACACTTCGATGTCGGCCGTTCGCGCGCCCAGCCGGTCCAGCAGGGTGGCGTGCCGCTGCGAACAGCGGATCCGTACGGTGCGCCCCGCGCCCGCCGTGTCGAGCAGCCGCACGGCGTCGCGGGCGCACCGCACGCTGAGGAACTCCAGACGCCGCAGATCGAGCGTCAGCCGCCCCCGCCCGGGGGCGTCGCATATCAGGCGCAGCGCCCGGAGGAACTCGGCGCGGGTGCTCGCGTCCGCCTCGCCGACCGCGTGCAGCGTGCCGCCGGTGCGCAGGCACGTCAACTGCCCGAGCCGCGCGAGCAGATCGCGCGGGTGGGCGTGACGCATCGCGCGCAGCACCGGCTCGGGGAAGCGGGACTCGTCGTAGGCGCAGATCTCGCTGTAGAACCCGTCCGTGAACAGGTGCCCGGCGCGCTGCTCCCGGTCCATCATCGTGTCGAGGTCCGCGCCGAGGTCGGCCACCCAGCCCATGTCGATGTAGGCGCGCAGGCCGGTGAAGCCCTCGTCCCGTGCCGCGCGGGTCTCCTCCACGATCCGCTCCCACTGCCGGTCGGCGGTGAACTCCCGCTGGGGCTCGATGAGCCGGCGCATGCTGCTCAGCGCCAGTCCGCCCGACCGGTGCGCCGTCGCCAGCAGCGGGCCCGGCGCGTCCTCGAAGGCGGACCACACCTGGCCGGAGGTCAGCCGGGGCGGGCCGAAGACGAGCACCTTCTCGCCACGGGCCAGCCCCGCCCAGACGAAGGCGGACATCACGTCGCGGCCGTGCGTACCGCTCTCATAGCGGTAGAAGGCGTGGTCGCCGGGGCGCATCCGTTGCACGGGGAGGGTCCCGGGGTGGTCTTCGTGGTCTTCGTGTGCGTTCATGTGCCGACCTCCTCGCCTCCCCTGCCGCTCCCCGCCGTTCGCCCGGACACGCACACCGTAGTGGAGCGGTGACCTGCCGATACGCGCTGTGCCCGAAGCGGCCGCAGCCGCCGTCCAACCGAACGGTTGCGGTCCGGTTCGGTCCGAAAGGCGCCCTCGCCCGCGCACAACCGAATCGGCCGCCGGGGGACAGCACGCCGCCCGGGCTCGACGGCCCGGCGCACGAACGCCTCGTGCGGAGCGTGTGCCCCGCGCGGCACCGAGTTCACCCGGCGGCGCCGCGGCATCAGCAGCACCCGCGCCGAGCCGTCGGTGAGCGGCCGTCAGGGTATTCCTTGACGCCCCGGACGGACGGCCGCGACGATCGGCGGCATGAAGACGCGACCGGACCTCACGCGGCGACGCCACGTCGACCTCGCGCGTGTCTCCAGCTCCGTCTGTCGCCGCGAAGCCTGACGAGCCCGACGGCAGGGCCCCTCCGCACCGGCGGTCCGTCGCGCGGCGGCCGCTGAATTCCCCCGGCGCAGCGCGTGATCCGCTTTTCGCCGACCGCTGTCCATTCCGGGTACCCGCCGCCATTTCTCACCGGCGGCCCGTACTCATCCGCTGAATTCCGACGCCCTCTCACGTCATATCCCCGCACCCGGTCGCTTCGGCCGCCGGGTCCCGCGCTCCCGCCATGAGCGCCGCCGACGGACCCGGCTCCCTCCGGCGAACCGGCCGGCCGCCGACCTGCGCCCGGTCTCCCGGCGAGACGGTCCGGGAATTACTTCCGGACATGAAACGTTGCCCTAGGCATCCACTTACCATCAGTTACGTACGAGAAGCGCGCGGCCAGCGCCCGCGCCCCGACCCGCGAGGCACCGTGAACCACCCCACCCCCGAGCAGCCCGCCGACGCCGTCGCCCGGCTGCGCGCCACCTTCCGCTCCGGCCGCACCAAGCCCGTCGAGTGGCGCAAGGAGCAGCTGAACCGGCTGCGCGAGCTGCTCACCTCGCACGGCGCGGAGCTCGCCGCCGCCCTCCGCGCGGACCTCGGCAAGAGCGAGAAGGAAGCCTTTCGCACCGAGATCGACTTCACCGTGCGCGAGATCGATCACACACTGGAGCGGCTGGACGGCTGGCTGCGCCCCGAGCCCGCGCCCGTACCGGCGCACCTCGGCGCCGACGCGACGGCCTGGACGCGGTACGACCCGCTCGGCGTCGTCCTGGTGATCGCGCCCTGGAACTATCCGGCGCAGCTCCTGCTGACCCCGCTGCTCGGCGCGCTGGCCGCGGGCAACGCGGTGGTGGCCAAGCCCAGCGAGCTGGCGCCCGCCACCTCCGCCGCGCTCGCCGGGCTGCTGCCGCGCTACCTCGACACCGACGCGGTCGCCGTGGTCGAGGGCGGCGTCCCGGAGACCACGGAGCTGCTCGCCCAGCGCTTCGACCACATCTTCTACACCGGCAACGGCACGGTCGGCCGCATCGTCATGCGGGCCGCCGCCGAGCACCTCACCCCCGTGGTCCTGGAACTCGGCGGCAAGTCCCCGGTCTTCGTCGACCGGGACGCGGACCTCGCGGTCGTCGCCGACCGGCTGGTGCGCGGCAAGTTCCTCAACGCCGGGCAGACCTGCGTGGCGCCCGACTACGTCCTGGCCGACCCCGTGACCGCCCGCGCCCTGGAGCCGGAGTTCGTCCGGGCGGTGCGGGAGGTCTTCGGCGCCGAGCCCCGGACCTCCGCCGAGTACGGCCGGATCGTCAACGAGCGGCACTTCGACCGGCTCGCCGCCCTGCTCGGCTCCGGGCGCACGGTCACCGGCGGCGACAGCGACCGCGCCGCCAAGTACATCGCGCCGACCGTCCTCGCCGACGTCGACCCCGCGGCGCCCGTCATGGGGGAGGAGATCTTCGGCCCGATCCTGCCGATCGTCACGGTGGCGGACCTGGACGAGGCCATCGGCTTCATCAACGACCGGGACAAACCGCTGGCGCTCTACGTGTTCACCGAGTCGGACACCACCCGGCGCCGGCTGGCCGACGAGACGTCCTCCGGCGGTCTCGGCCTCGGTCTGCCGCTCGCCCACCTCACGGTTTCGGACCTGCCCTTCGGCGGGGTCGGCGAGAGCGGCATGGGCAGCTACCACGGGCGCTATTCGATCGAGACGTTCAGCCACCGTAAGGCCGTGCTGAGCAAGCCGCTGCACTGACGGCCGGTGTCAACCTCGCTGCTCTGAGGGCGACTTCCTGCCAACGTTGTCACCGAATTGGTCTGGACCCTTGACTGGTACAGACCAAGGCGGTTGAGTGTGCGCCACAACCCCCCACCGCGGCCGCCCCGACGCCGTGGCCGGTGTACACCGGCGCGCGCACGAGGGCCTCGCTCCGCCCTGCCCCGTGCCGGGTGCGGCCGTGCAGCGCGAAGGAGCTGATCCCTTGTCGAAGCGCCGCCTCTCCGCCGTCCTGGCCGCCGTCGTCCTCGGAACCGCCGCCCCGGTGCTCATGCCGGCCGCGGGCGCCTCCGCCGCCTCCTGTTCCAGCTACGCGAGCTGGGTGGCCGGCAAGTCGTACGTGACCGGTGACATCGTCCGGTACACCGACGGCAAGGCGTACATCGCCGAGCACGACAACCCCGGTTACGACCCCACCATCAGCACCTGGTACTGGGAGCCGTACGCCTGCGACAGCGGCTCGGAGACGCCGTCCGCCGGGTTCCCCGTCAGCGAGGCGCAGTTCAACCAGATGTTCCCGAACCGGAACTCCTTCTACACCTACAGCGGTCTCAAGGCGGCGCTCAGCGCCTACCCGGCCTTCGCCAACACGGGCAGCGACACCGTCAAGAAGCAGGAGGCCGCCGCCTTCCTCGCCAACGTCAACCACGAGACCGGCGGTCTGGTCTACGTGGTCGAGCAGAACACCGCCAACTACCCGACGTACTGCGACTGGAGCCAGCCCTACGGCTGCCCGGCGGGCCAGTCCGCCTACTACGGCCGCGGTCCCATCCAGCTGAGCTGGAACTTCAACTACAAGGCGGCCGGTGACGCGCTCGGCATCGACCTCCTCAACAACCCCAGCCTGGTGCAGACGGACGCGTCCGTGGCCTGGAAGACCGGCCTGTGGTACTGGAACACCCAGACGGGCCCCGGCACCATGACGCCGCACAACGCCATGGTCAACAGCGCCGGATTCGGCCAGACGATCCGCTCCATCAACGGCTCCCTGGAGTGCGACGGCAAGAACCCGGCCCAGGTGCAGAGCCGCGTGGACGCCTACCAGCGGTTCGTCTCGATCCTCGGCACGACGGCCGGATCCAACCTGTACTGCTGATCCCGGCTGTCAGGAGCATGACGGAGCCCGGCGGCATCGACGGTACGGCCGCCGGGCTCCGCCCACCCATCCACTCCGGTCACCGAGGGACTACGTCACCGTGCTGCCGCTCCCACGCCCCCTGCTCGCCTTCACCGCCTCCGTCGCCGCGCTGGCCGCCGTGGTCCTCGCCCCCGCCCCCGAGGGCTTCGCGGCCGTACCGGACCCCGGCACCTACTACGTACAGAGCGCGACCACGGGACTCAACGCCGCGGACAGCGGCGGCGCCGTCGTCCAGCACAACCCCAAGGGCGACGAGGACCACCAGCAGTGGACGCTGCGCGCCACCGGATCCGCGTACGTGCTTCAGAGCGCCGACACGGCGGGCAGTTGCCTCGGCCGCTCCGGCGACCAGGCCAGGACGGTGGACTGCGCCGCCGCCGACGCCGCCTGGGAGGTGACGTCCACCGGCGCCGACCGGTACACGCTCCGGGCGCCGGGCACCGACCGCCACCTCACGGTGGGCGCCAAGCCCTCCGGCTCCAACTACCCGCAGCAACTGGCCGTCGGCGCGTCCGGCGCCCTCGCGTCCTGGTACCTCACCCCCGTGCGCCCGGCGACCGCCCCGATGCCGTCCGCGGACCAGCGCACCCTGGACCAGGTCACCTTCCTCACCGCGCACAACGCCTACGCCAACGGCGTCGACGGCGGCTTCGCCCCGCCCTTCGTGAACCTGGTGCCGAACCAGACCCGCTCCATCGAGCAGCAACTCAGCGACGGTGTACGGGGGTTCATGCTCGACATCCACCAGACCTCCGACGGCGCGATCCTCTGCCACAACAGCTGCACCCTCGTCAGCAAGCCGGTCGCGCTCCGGGTCGACATCCAGCGCATGGTCGACTTCCTGGAGCAGCACCCGGACCAGTTCCTCACCGTGTTCCTGGAGGACTACGTCGATCCGGGCGTCCTGCGCGACGAACTCGCCCGCGTCGACGGCCTGTCCGACGTGCTGTACCGCCCCGACCGGACCGGGGTCCGCGAGAACGGCTGGCCGAAGCTGGCGGACCTGCTGGCCGCCGGAGAGCGGCTGCTGGTCTTCACCGACCACAGCCGGTCCGCCGACGAGTCCGCGGGCCTGACCCGCGACAGCTTCGGGGTGATGTACCAGCGCGAGTGGACGGTGGAGAACTACTGGTCGATGGGGTCGGGCGTCGGCTCCTCCGACTGGTCCTGCTACAGCCGCTGGTACGACGCCAGTACCAACGTCCCGCTGACCCGCACCGAGACCGGCTTCCGTCCGCTCTTCGTCATGAACCACTTCCGCGACGCCACGATCGCCGCCACCGCCACCACGGACAACTCCAAGCTCACCGACCGCGCCGAGCGGTTCTGCCGCCCGGCCGCCCGCAAGAAGCCCACCTTCCTCGCCGTCGACCGCTACGACCTCGGGAACCCCGCGGCGGCCGTGAACACGCTGAACACGTACGTGGATCAGTGACCGGGCACGTGCGTCCCGGGCACGTGCGTCCCGGGCACGCGCGTCCCGGGCTCGCCGGAGGCCGTGCGAGACTGCCGCGATGACCTCGCAGACGATCACCGCGGCAGCCGCGGGCACCTGGCACCTGGGCGACCTCACCGTCAACCGTCTCGGCTTCGGCGCGATGCGGCTGACGGGCAGTGAGGCGTTCCACGGGGGCACGCCGAGGGACCGCGACCGTTCGATCGCCGTCCTGCGGCGCGCCGTCGAACTGGGCGTCGACCACATCGACACGGCCGCGTTCTACTTCTCGTCGCTGCGCTCCGCGAACGAACTGATCAACAGCGCGCTGGCCCCGTACGGGGACGGGCTGACCATCGCCGCCAAGGTCGGACCGCACCGCGAGTACTCGGGGGAGTGGGGCACCTCGGCCCGGCCCGGCGAACTGCGCGGCCACGTCGAGGAGAACCTGCGCCAGCTCGGCCGGGACCACCTCGACCTGGTCTACCTGCGCCGGATGCGCCAGGACTCCATCGCCGAGCACTTCGGCGCCCTCGCCGAACTGCGCGAGGCCGGTCTGATCCGGCACCTCGGCATCTCCGCCGTCGAGCCCCGGCACCTCGCCGAGGCACAGGCCATCGCCCCGGTGGTGTCCGTCCAGAACCCCTACGGGCTCGACGCGCCGGACCCCGACGGCGACACCCTGCTGCGCCTCTGCCGCGAACAGGGCATCGCGTTCGTGCCGTTCTACGCCATCGCGGGCAAGGGCCGGGAACGCGGGCCGGTCGCGACGGGCGACGACGAGGTGCGCGCCGTCGCCCGGGCGCACGGCGCGACCCCCGCCCAGGTCCGGCTGGCCTGGACGCTGCGCCAGGGGCCGCACGTGCTCGCCATCCCCGGCACCGGGGACCTCGGCCACCTCGCCGAGAACGTGGCCGCGGGCGCCCTGCGGCTCACCGACGAGGAGACGGCCCGCCTCGACGCGCTGCGGGAACGCGGTCACTGAAACCCGGGCGGGAACCCGGGCAGACGGTCCTCAGCCGAGCTGCCGGTGCAGGAACGCCACCGTGCTCTGCCACGCCTGCGCAGACGCCTCGGGGTCGTGGACCTCGGGGCGGCCGTCGTTGAAGAAGGCGTGCTGGGCCGGGTAGAGGCGGAAGTCCGGGTCGACACCGGACTGCTCCTTGATCGCCGCGGCCTGCTCCTGGAGCGCGTCCACGGGGATGCTCTCGTCCTGCTCGCCGTAATGGCCCTGGATCTGGGCCTTCAGGCCGGAGAAGTCGGGCAGCTCGCCCTGGATGACGCCGTAGAACGGCACGGCCGCGGAGACCCGCGGGTCGTCCGCCGCGAGGTGGAGCACGAAGCCGCCGCCCATGCAGAAGCCGACGGCGCCGACCGTCTCCGAGGTGACCTCGGGCAGGCCGAGCAGGTGGTCGACCGCCCCGGAGAGCAGCTCGACGCCGCGGGAGACCGGCAGCTCCTGCATCATGCGGTACGCCTCGCCGCTCTCGTGGGCGACGTTGCCGCCGTACAGGTCCGGGGCGAGGGCGACGAAGCCCTCCGCCGCGAGCCGGTCCGTGACGTCCGCGATGTGGTCGGTCAGGCCCCACCACTCCTGGATGACGAGCACACCGGGGCCGCGCCCGGCGGGCGGCAGCGCCAGATAGCCGTGCGCGGTCGAACCGGCGCTGGGGAAGGTGACGTTCTGGTGGGCCGGCGCTCCGGTCGGCCTGGGCTTCTCGGACATGGCACTCAACTCCTGTGGGGCACAGCGGTACGGGGGGACTGGTTCCCGAGTAGTCGATCACCACCTTGTCATGCGGGGGCCGGGTGACCGCGACCGGCCCGGCCGCCCGGCGGCGCCTTCTCTCCCCGGCCCCGTCCGAAGCCGTCCGGCCGATGCCGTACCCTGCGGTGTTACGTATAACTTCGGAGAGGTCCCCATGCGCCGCATCGCCCTGGTCACCCTCGTCGTCGACGACTACGACGAGGCGATCCGCCACTACACCGGAGCCCTCGGGTTCCGGCTCGCCGAGGACGCGCCGCGGCCCGACGGCTCCCGCTGGGTCGTCGTCGAGCCCGGCACGGTCGCCGGCGGCACCGGGCTGCTGCTCGCCCGGGCCAAGGACGAGCCGCAGCGCGCCCGGATCGGCGACCAGACCGGCGGCCGGGTGGGCTTCTTCCTGCACACCGACGACTTCGCCCGCGACCACGCCCGGATGCGCGCGGCAGGCGTCACCTTCCTGGAGGAACCGCGCCACGAGCCGTACGGCACGGTCGCCGTCTTCGAGGACCTGTACGGCAACCGGTGGGACCTGCTCCAGCCCGCCGCGGACGCCTGACCCGCCGCCCCCGACACCAGCCAGCCCAGAACCGCCGAGGTACACACGCATGACCGCGCCCCGCATCGACACCGACACCATCCGCCGGCTGCCCAAGGCCGTGCTGCACGACCACCTCGACGGCGGCCTGCGCCCCGGCACCCTGGTGGAGCTCGCCGACGCCGTCGGCCACCCGCTGCCCACCACCGATCCGCAGGCGCTCGCCGCCTGGTTCTACGACGCCGCGAACTCCGGCGACCTGGTGCGCTACATAGCCACCTTCGACCACACCCTCGCCGTGCTCCAGACCCGCGAGGGCCTGCTGCGCACCGCCGAGGAGTACGTCCTCGACCTCGCCGCGGACGGCGTCGTCTACGGGGAGGTGCGCTACGCCCCCGAGCTGATGGTGAAGGGCGGGCTTGCCCTGCCCGAGGTGGTCGAGACCGTGCAGGAGGGGCTCGCCGCGGGCATGGCGAAGGCGGCGGCCGCCGGTACCCCGGTCCGGGTCGGCACCCTGCTCTGCGGGATGCGCATGTTCGACCGCACCCGCGAGATCGCGGACCTCGCGGTGGCGTTCCGGGACGCCGGGGTCGTCGGCTTCGACATCGCGGGCGCCGAGGACGGCTTCCCGGCCGCCGACCACCTGGCCGCCTTCGAGCACCTGCGCCGCGAGAGCGTCCCGTTCACCATCCACGCCGGTGAGGCGCACGGCCTGCCGAGCATCCACCAGGCGCTCCAGATCTGCGGCGCCCAGCGCATCGGGCACGGGGTGCGCATCATGGACGACATCCCCGACCCCGCGGCGGGCAAGACGGGCCGCCTCGCGGGCTGGGTGCGCGACCGCCGCATCGCCCTGGAGATGTGCCCGACGTCGAACCTCCAGACCGGCGCGGCCACCTCCATCGCCGAACACCCCATCACGGTCCTGCGCGACCTCGGCTTCCGGGTCACCCTCAACACCGACAACCGGCTGGTGTCCGGCACCACGATGACCCGCGAGATGTCGCTGCTCACCGAGGAGGCGGGCTGGACCCTGGACGACCTGCGCACGGTCACGGTGAACGCCCTGAAGAGCGCCTTCATCCCGTTCGAGGAGCGCACCGCCCTCATCCGCGACGTCGTCCTGCCCGGTTACGCGGCGGCGGCCGTCTGAGAACCGGGGCTCCGGCCCCTCAGCCGGTCAGTCCCCGCACGTACGCGGCCTGGCCGATGTGCTGGAGGTCGTCGGACAGGACGCTGGCCAGCCGCACGCCCAGCGTGACCGGCGGATCCCAGTTCTCGTCCACGACCCGCTCCAGATCCTTGTCGCTCAGCCCGCGCACGTACTTCAGCGTCTGCTCGTGCACGGCGTCGTAGTAGCCGGTCAGCAGGTCGCCCGAGTCCACCCGGACCTGGGCGACCTGCTGCGGGGCGTGCCCGTACCCGGTGTCGCCGCGCGGCAGGCCGAGCCCGAAGCGGTCCACCCACTCCTGGGACAGCCAGACCTGTTCGAGCCCGGCCGCGTCCGCGATGTGGTCGTCCTGGACCCGGGTCAGGTGCCAGACCAGCCAGGCGATCGAATTGGCGCCGTCCCGCGGCTGCGCGTTGAGTTCCTTGGCGCTCAGACCGTCGAGGGTGGCGTGCACCTCCTCCTGGACGCGTCCGAAGGCCTCGTCGAGAAGATCCTTGGCATGCATGGCTCCAGCCTCTCTCACGTGCGGCAAGATCGCGATCTCCGGCCGGGTGCCCGTCCGCCGCCGCCCTCACGCGTCCGGGATCCAGCTCCCGTGGAAGCCGAGCGGCACCCGGCCGGGCAGCCGCACCCGCGCGACCGGCTCGCCCGTGAAGTCCTGGGCGGCCAGGACCAGCAGATCGGCCGCGCCGCGGTCGGGATCGTGGACGTAGGCCAGGGTGTAGCCGTCGTCCTCGGCATGCGCCCCCTCGGCGGGCACGAAGACGGCCTCGCCCGCGGCGGCGCCCCGCGGCAGCCGGTGCACCTGGGTGGTGCCGCGCAGCAGGTCGTGCTTGACCAGCGCGTTGCCGAAGGCACGGTCGGGCGGGTTCCCGTCGGCCGTGAGATAGGCGAGCGTCATGTCGGCGGCGGCGGCCGTATAGACGTAGCGGTGCCGCCGGGAGACCAGCGCCTCGTTGACGCGCGGGAATTCCTGCGGGCGGTCGTCCAGGCGCCGGGTGCGCACCCGGCCGTGCGCGAGGTCCACGGTCCAGCGCTCCACCGACGCGGTGCCCGCCGCGTAGGGGCCGCCCGAGCCGCGGCCCGCGACGTCGAAGGGCGCCGGGTACGTGGTCATGTCCACGATCACCGAGGCGCCCTCGTCGTAGGCGTTCACGGTGTGCGAGTAGAAGACCGGGTCCACCTCGAACCAGCGCACCGCGCCCCCGGCCCTCGGCAGCAGACCCACGCGCGCGGGACGCTCCGCGTGCCACACGTACGGCACCGGGTCGCCGCGCTCCGCGCCGGCCGGGTCGAAGACGACCGGCATGTCGAAGACGACCACGTACCGCTCGGTGAGCGCGAAGTCGTGCATCATCGGCGCGCCCGTCACCGGGATCCGCGTCGTGCGCAGCACCCGCCCGGAGGGCCCGATGACGAGGTGCCGGACGTGGTCCCACGCCGGGTAGTAGGTGACGGCGTGCAGCTCGCCCGCGCGGGCGTCGAACTTGGTGTGCGCCGTGAACGCGCCCTCCAGGGTGCCCCGGAAGTCGTACGTGCCGACCGTTTTGAGCTCGTCGTCCAGTTCGTAGGGCAGCGGCCCGCTCTCCTGGAGCGCCAGGATCCGCCCGCGGTGGCCGATGACGTGCGTGTTGCACGCGAAGTCGTCCGGCGGTACAGGGCCCTGGCGCGGTTCGCCCAGTTTGTCGGCCACGGCAGCCGAGCGGATCCAGCGGTTGCGGTACCACTCCGCGCGGCCGTTGCGCAGCCGTACGCCGTGCACCATGCCCTCGCCCAGCATCCAGTGGTGCGCCCGGGGGTCCTCGAGGCCGAGCACATTGGGGCCGTTGCGCAGGAAGCGGCCGTTCAGCTCGCGGGGGAGGCGGCCGGTGACCGGCAGGCCGAAGGCCGTAAGCTCCTCGGTGACCGGCGCGAAGGCAACCTCCAGGAACGGCCAGTGGCGCTCGGGTCGTGTGGTCGTGCGCGGTCGTGGCCGGGGCTGCGCCGCCCGGGCCGGGGCCCCTTTGGCCACCGTGCCGGCGATCCCTCCGGCCGCCGCGACCGCCGCCCCGCGCAGCACGCTGCGTCGGCTCCGATCCGTCATGTCCCTGCTCCCGCCTGCCGCCTCCCGGCCCGTCGTCCGGCCGTACGCGGCGTCTGTCGTCGTGGACGCCAACGAGTCTGCGGGCGGACGACGGGCGGGTCAGGAGTGCTGGGCCCCCGCCCGGGGTGGTGCCAGGCCCCCTGTTCTCCCTGCTCCGCCCGGCTCCGGCGACATGGACAGCAGCGCCATCAGCGCGCGGGCCGCCGGGCTGGTGGCGTCCTCGGGCGGCAGCATCGCGACGGTCTCGTACCGCATGTCCCCGGTGCCCTCGAGCGGCAGCGAGGCGAGGCCGCGGGCCTCGCGCTTGTGGCCGAAGTGCCGTGGCACGACCGCGATGCCGAGACCCTCGTGGACCAGTTCGAGGAGGCTGTGCACATCGCTCACCTCCAGGGTGACCGTCCGGCCGACGCCCGCCACCGCGAAGGCCGCGTCCGTGACGCGCCGCGGCCCCCAGTCGGGGTGGAAGTCGACGAAGGGCTCCCCGCGCACGTCCGCGGGCGTGAGGGGACCGCCGTCCGCGAGCGGGTGCTCCGGGTGGCACAGCACGGTCATCGGCTCGCCCGTCAGCGGCACCGAGCGCAGATGCTCGGAGTCCGGCCGCGTACGCACCGCGAAGGCCAGGTCGAGCCGGCCGCCCGCGACCTCCTCGGCGAGCGCGCCGGAGCCCGCCTGCCGCAGCCGGATCTCCACGTCCGGATGGGCCCGCCGGAAGGCGGCGAGCAGCCGGGCCACGGCCACGCCCGCGATGCACTGCTCGGTGCCCAGCGAGAGCGTGCCGCGCACCACGCCCTGCACGGCGGCCACCGCGTCCCGGGCCGCCCTGACCTGGACGAGCACCCGCTCCGCCTCGGCCAGCAGCGCCCGCCCCGCCTCCGTCAGCGTCACCCTGCGGGTGGTGCGCACGAACAGCGAGGCGCCCAGCTCCCGTTCGAGCGCGCGGATGGACGCGGACAGCCCGGACTGCGACACCATCAGGCGCTCGGCCGCCCGGGTGAAGTGCCGGTCCTCGGCGACGGCCACGAAATGCTGGAGCTGGCGCAATTCCACGATTGAGAAGACTAGACGCTGAATCCCATCCGATTCTTCTGTTGGACCGCTGCCCGGTGCGCGGGCGAAAGTGGGGGGCGTCTCTTTTGGCACTCTCCTCCAGGAGCGCACGTTGTACACGGCGAACACCGACCGTTACGAGGCCATGCCCTACCGCCGCAGCGGCCACAGCGGACTGAAGCTCCCCGCGCTGTCGCTCGGCCTCTGGCACAACTTCGGGCCCGACCGTCCGGTGGAGACCCAGCGGCAGATCCTGCGCCGCGCCTTCGACCTCGGCGTCACCCACTTCGACCTGGCCAACAACTACGGTCCGCCGCCCGGGTCCGCCGAGTCCGCGCTCGGGGACGCGCTCAAGGCCGACTTCGGCCGCTACCGCGACGAGCTGATCATCTCGACCAAGGCCGGATACCTGATGTGGCCGGGCCCGTACGGCGAATGGGGATCGCGCAAATACCTGCTGTCCTCGCTCGACCAGAGCCTGGACCGGATGGGCCTGGACCACGTCGACATCTTCTACTCGCACCGCCCCGACCCCAAGACTCCGCTGGAGGAGACGATGGGCGCCCTGCACTCCGCGGTCCAGCAGGGCAAGGCCCTCTACGTCGGCGTCTCCAACTATTCGGCGGAGCAGACCCGGCAGGCCGCCCGCATCCTGGGCGAGCTCGGCACCCCGCTGCTGATCCACCAGCCGCGCTACTCGATGCTCGACCGCCGCCCGGAGACCGAAGGGCTCCTCGACACCCTGGACGAGCTGCGGGTCGGCTCCATCGCCTACTCGCCCCTCGAACAGGGTCTGCTGACCGGCCGCTACCTCGACGGCATCCCCGAGGGATCGCGTGCCGCGAGCGACAGCCCCTTCCTCACCGCCGACACGGTCACCGAGGACCTGGTGCGCAAGCTGCGCGAACTCGACGGGATCGCCAAGTCGCGCGGCCAGTCGCTGGCGCAGATGGCCCTTGCCTGGGTGCTGCGCGGCGGCCGGGTGACCTCGGCCCTGGTCGGCGCGAGCAGCGCCGGACAGCTCGAGGACAGCGTGGCGGCGATCGGCGCGCTCGACTTCGAGGACGAGGAACTGGCCAGGATCGACGCGGTCATCGAGCCGTCCGGCCGGTGAGCCGCCGGCCCGGCGCCCGCCGGCGCCGGGCCTTTCGTCGCACCGCGTGACGTCAGGCGGCTCCGGCCGGCACCCGGTCCAGGAAGCCGAGCACGGCGCGGATCCGGCCCTCGCCGTCGAGCGTGATGACGTCGAACCCGGCGACGGGCGCCGAGCCGTCCGCCTCGCTGACGAGCTCCCAGCCGAAGCGGGCGGTGTCGTGATGCCCGTCGACCGTGCCCAGCGGCCGGAAGACGAAGCCGGGGAACTGCTCGCGCGCCGCCGCTATGACCGCCGCGAGCCCCTCGTGCCCGCGGACGTCCGCCAGCGGATCGGTGTACGTGCCGTCCTCGGCCCAGGCGGCGGCCACCGCCTTCTCCCGTGTCTTTCGGTCACCCGCGTTCCAGGCCTCGAAGTAGCGTGCGACGGCGTTTTCGTAACGGTCAGTGCTGTTGGACATGGTCGGTCAGCCTCCATCGGAAAAAGACGTGCCGGTCGGATGCCGGATTCCGTCACGTTTGCTCCGCGGGAACCCGGTACCGCAACCATGCCGGTCGACGGCCTGACCGGTCGATTACCTCGTGGGTAAGGGCGACTGTTCCCTTTCGGCCAAAAGAAGCTGTGAATGTGCCATGAGACTGGCTGGAATGGCGTGGTGACAGAGTGTCAGGAGTGGCGATACTCGATGAACAGGACGATTCAGCCACGCCCGCGGACTCCCTTCGCACGGAAGCGCACCTTCGTACCCGCACCGAAGCGCACCTTCGTACCGGCGTGCACAGCACATCAGCCGCACCGCACACGAGCCGCATGGAAAGGAAGGCCCGGCCGGCGACGAACGTCGTAATGGGGGAGATCGTGCACGACGAATTCCTGTGCCATGTGACCGCGTACGGCATGTGCGACGGTCAGCGCGTCGGCGTTCCCCTGGGGACGTACCGGGCGCCCACGCTGGCGCTGGCGCTGTGGTGGATGCGGGACCGGGCGTCCTGGATCGCCGAACGGCTCGACCCGCACCCCGACGACCCCCATTTCCCCCCGAACTCGATCGCGCCCGTCGCCGCGGGCGTCACCGATGTGCCCAGTGTGCTGCGCGCGTGGTGCGGGGACGCCGTCCAGCAGGAGCTGGTCGCCGAGGAACTGGCCGCCGGGAAGCTCGTCCGCATCGCCACGAACGACGACACCACCGAGTACGAGTTGCTGGCGGAGTCCGTGGACGCGCTGCGGATGCAGCGGCTGGTGCCGGTGCTCTCCACGCCGGCGGCGTGAGCGCATGTGCTACGCGGTCTGCTGTTGGCCGGCTGCGGCGCCGTCGTGGCCGGGCGCGCAGTTCCCCGCGTCCCTCAAGGGGCGCTGCCACTGCGCCCTGTGGCCAGTGCGCCGAGGAAACCGGTGACCAGCCCCCACAGCACGGCGAAACCCAGGGTCGTCCACACGTGGGGGTGCAGGACGAGTCGGCCCGACAGGGCGCCGTTCAGGTCGCCGAAGATCGGGAGTGACAGGGTGTAGTGGGTGTCGATGCGGGCCAGCAGGCAGATCAGCAGGACCGTGAGGGCCAGGGCGAGCGCCAGGCGTACGGCGTGCTGCCACGGTCGTGTGCCGGCGGGGGAGCGGCGCGCCGCCCAGTAGGCCGCGGCCGGCAGCAGCACGGCGTCGACGACGGGCAGCCACCAGACCCGGGCGTCGTACTCGGCGAGCGTGCGCAGGTCGAGCGTGGAGAGGTCCGGGGCGCGCAGCACCTGGTCGAGCAGGTGCGGCACCGGCAGCCCGAAGGGGCCGTCGACGCGGCCCTCCCAGGAGGCGCCCAGACCGATGGTGAGGGCGAGCCAGACCAGGTTGGGCAGCCCGAGCAGCAGCACGGCGAAGGTCTGTGCGGCGTGGCCCCGGGTGGCCGCCACCACCAGTCCGACGACCAGCCCGATCACCACGCTGCCGAGCAGCAGCGCCACCATGGCGGCGGCGGCCGGACGCACCGGCCGCCGGTACCGGCCGAGGCGGGCCGGCAGCGGCGTCCCGCGCGACACGAGCAGCGCCAGTACGAGGACGACCGCGAGCCACCCGAGTCCGCACAGGAGGGTGACCGGTACGTCCGCGCGGAACCCCGCCCGGGGCGAGACGCCGAACAGCCCGCCGAGGTCCGCGAGCGTGCCCCCGCCGAGCGGGACCGCGAAATCCTGCCGGGCCCCGTACGCGAGCCCGGTGAGCACAGCCAGCCAGCAGACCGCGATACGGGCGGCCCAGCCCGCCAGTGCGCGTCCGCCGGTCAGGGGCCGGTGCCGCAGCGGCCGCAGGAAACCGGCGCCGATCACCAGGGCACCGGCCAGGGTCACCGACAGCGGCATCGCGGTGAGCCCCGCCCGGGTGTCGGCGAGCGGCCCCGCGTCGGCCGAGACATCGAGGCCGCCGCCTGCCGCCGTCACGACCGTCGCGGCGACGGTCCCGGCGAACACGTGGCCCGGGAGCCCGTCCGCACCGGCGGCCCACAGTCCGAGCGCGGCGACCGCGCCCATCGCCACCGCCCCGGCCAGTACGGTCGCCAGGGCCTGGAGCCAGCCGGGACGGGCCGTACGTCGTGCCTGGTCGGGCGGTGCGTGGCGGGTCACATCACCACGCTAGGCAGTGCCCGCCGCACCCGCCCGCCGGGCAGGGCCAGGTGCCTCAGCCGGTGCGGACCACCAGGGCGTAGTCGCCGAGGCCGAGCAGCCGGTCGCCGGGGATCTCGCCGAGGGCCGTGCAGACCGTCCCGATGCGTCCGGTGGCCGGGTCGAAGGAGACGTCCTTGACGGTGCCGCGTTCGTCGCCGTCCTCGGTGAGCACCTTGGCGCGCAGCGCCTCGTGCGGGGCCGGCTCGGGCGGGGCGGCGGCGTCGGGCGCGCGGTCGGACCGCACCAGGACGGCGTCGGGACCGAAGGCGTGGAACGCGTCCCAGGGAAGCGTGAGCTCCTTGCGGCCCCGCGCGCCCGTGAGCCGTGCGTGGGTGACCCGTCCGGACGCGGTGTCGACGGCCAGCGACTTCACGACGCCGAGTTGGTCGGCCTCGCCCAGCGTCACCACCGGCAGCCCGCGGGCCTGCGAGAACATCATCACGAGCCCGCACCCTTCTCGAAGCCTTCGCCACCGGCACCGCCGGGGCGCGAAGCCGCGGCGGACTCGGCCGCCGCAGCAGACCCGGCAGCCGGAGCCGCGGAAGCAGACCCGGCAGCCGGAACAGACCCGGCAGCCGGAACAGACCCGGCAGCCGGAACAGACCCGGCAGCCGGAACAGACTCGGTCGCCGGAGTCGCCGGAGTCGCCGGAGTCGCCGGAGTCGCCTGAGCCGCTCGAGTCGCAGTAGCCGTCCCCGCAGGTTCGGCCCCCGGCGCCGGTTCAGGCGCCGACGTCTCCGCCGTCCGGATCCGGTACGCCTCGACCTGGCTGACGAACCCCGCCAGGTCGTCGGCGACGAAGCGGGTGGCGTCCGCCGGGATCACCAGGGCCTGGCCGGACACGGCGAGGGTCTCGCCGCGCGGTACGAACACCTTGCGCCGCCGCCGCTTGGAACCGGGTTCGAGCGACTCCCGCGCGGCGATCCGGAAGCCGACCACGCGCCCGCTCATCCCGCCCTCGACGACGATGTCCAGGACGGTGCCGACATCCGCGCCCGCGTCGGTCAGCACCCGCGCGCCGAGCACCCGGCCGTGCGCCGCCTCGTCCCTGGCGACCACCGCGGCGGGCTCGGCCAGCGCCTCCCGGCCGCGGATCATGACGGCGTGCCGGCCCAGCGAGTGCACCGCGCCCCACGGCAGGCTCTGCTTGAGCGGGCCCGACAGCAGTCCGCGCCCGCTGAGCGTGAACCCGGTGATCCGGCCCGCGGGACCGTCGAAGACGGTGTCCTTGACCTGCGCGACCACATCGCCCCCGAGGGTGACCACCGGCCGCTTGCCGAGGTCGCGTGCGCCCATCAGCTCGCTCATCGCGCCGCCCTCTTCTGGCCGCTCGCGCCGAACCGGCGTCCACGCTGCACCGCGATGACGGTCCCCGACCGCCTGCGCGTCTGTACCCAGACCGCGGCCACGGCCAGCAGCAACAGGGCAGCCACCACGACGACCAGCCACACCCACCAGGCCACCGTCCACCTCCGGTCCTCAGCGCCCCGGCCGCCGTCGGCCGGATCCGGCCCTGTCCGTCTGCCCCGCGCCGCCCGGAGGATGCGGGAGACGGCCGTACGGGACCGGACAATTGGCGACTGGCAACGATTGCCAAAGGTTAACCATCGGCTACGGTGGGCCGGACATTCCCCGAAGTCGACTCGAAGGGCTGCCGTGCATTCAGGTCGGAGTACCCCTCACATGGGCGCCATGTCGCTGTCCGTGCGCGCATCCGGCCGGGCCTCGGTGATCGCCGTGGGCGGTGAGGTGGACATCGACAACGCGGAGGAACTGGCCGAGGCGATCACCTCGGCGGCCGCCGCCCGGCCCGGCGCCCTGATCCTGGAACTGCGTGAGGTGACGTTCGCGGACTCCTCCGCCGTCAACGTCCTGCTGCGGGCCCACGGCGCCCTCGGCCCCCGGCTCGCGCTCGCGGCGCTCTCCCCGTTCATGGACCGCCTGCTCGACATCACCGGCGTCTCGCGGGTGCTCCGGGTGCACGAGACCGCGGCGGCGGCGCTGACCGCCGCCGACCTGGGACGACGGACGTGACGGAAGTCACCGGACCAGTGTCCGCAGCGGGCTTCCCGGCTCTCCTGATCCCGGAAAATATCGGGGTGACTGGGGAGGACATCTCGGGGTACGAGCACTTGTGCAGCAGCGACCGGACGTACCGGATTTCGAGAGAGACAGGCATGATCGAGCACTTGGGCGGAGCAGTGATACCGACTGGCTTCGACGTGCCCGTGGAACCGCTTCGGCGGGCGGCGCACTACACCGGCGAGCCGGGGTGCATCGCCGAGGCACGAGCCTTCGCGGAGCTGTTCCTCGAACAGCTCAGGTCCGAATGGTGCGCCGAACCGGACGCACGGACCGACGGTGATCTCCTCCTCGTAGTGAGTGAACTGGTCACCAACGCGGACCGGCACAGCCACGGGCCGTACATTCTCGAACTGGAGGGCACCGACGCCTCCGTCACCGTCACCGTCTACGACAGCAGTGGCACTCTGCCCCGGCTCTATCCGCGGGACCCCCAGCGCATCGGCAGGCACGGACTGGAGATCGTCCACGCCCTCGCGACGGAAGTGACCGTGGGACGCGTCCCGGTGGGCAAGTGCGTCAGAGCGGTACTGGACCTGCGCCGTTGAAGCGGTCGTCGCTTGTGCGAAGACGGACCGCGGGGAACGTGACGCGGTGCGGACCGCCCGGCACCGGGTCGCGTACCCGTGGACCCCGGGGGTGCGCGGCGGCAGTAGGCTCACCGCAGCCGACGGTCGGCGTGGGGCACTCGAGGGGGTGAGCGTGGCGGATCGCCCGCTGCGGACCGGTGAACGCGGCGCGCCGCCTCGTCCGGGCAGCTCCGACCCCCTGTGGGGGCTGGACGCCACCGCCGCACTGCTGCTGGTGGAGGACGACGCCGGGGACGCACTGCTGGTACGGGAGACGCTGGCCGACAGCGGCCTGCCGATGGACGTCACCTGGTGCAAGTCACTGACGGAGGCCAGGACCTTCCTGCGCGGCTCGACGCATGCCATGTGCGTACTGCTCGACCTGCATCTGCCGGACACCCATGGACTGAGCGCGGTCCGGCTGGTCCGGGAGACCTCGCCCGACGCGGCCGTCGTCGTGCTCACCGGAGTCGCCGAGAACGAGGCGGGCCTCGCGGCCGTCGCCGAGGGCGCCCAGGACTTCCTGTCCAAGGACGGGCTGACCCCCGAGGCCCTGGGCCGCGCCGTGCGGTACGCCCTCCAGCGCAAGCAGGTCGAGCGCTCCGGCGCCGAACTCCAGGCGAGCCGGCTGCTGGCCCAGGAGAACGCACGCCTGGAACGAGGTCTGCTGCCCCGGCCGCTGCTGCGCGGCGACAGCGGACAGGTGGCCTCCCGCTACAGCCCCGGACGCGACCACGCCCTCCTCGGCGGCGACTTCTTCGACGTCGTGGAGAGCGCCGACGGCGGCCTGCACGCGGTCATCGGCGACGTCTCCGGGCACGGCCCCGCCGAGGCCGCCCTCGGCGTGTGCCTGCGCGTGGCCTGGCGGGCCGCCGTGCTCTCCGGCTGCGTCGGCACCGCACAGGTCCGCCTGCTGGAGGAGATACTCGGCGCCGAGCGCGACGCCGAGTACATCTTCGCCACCCTCACCATCCTGCGCCTGGACAAGGACCGCACCCGGCTGCACGTCATCCGTGCCGGCCATCCGGGACTGCTCGTCCGCACCCCGCGCGGGATCGACCTGCTCGAACCGCCCACCGGGCCCGCGCTCGGCCTGATACCCGGCCATGCCCACTGGCCCGAGACCGAACTGCCGGCGCACGACATCAGCGCCGTGACGCTGTTCACCGACGGACTCTTCGAGGGCGTCGTGGCCCCCGGCACCCGGCTCGGTGAGGAAGGACTGCTCGAAGTGGCGAGGAAACACATGACCGCGCGGGGACGCCCGTTCGTCGACGCGCTGGTCGACGAGGTGGCGGCGCTGACCGCGGCGCACGGCGGACTCGCCGACGACGTGGCCGTCCTGCACATCGCCACGGACGGTGCCGAGTGATACCCGGCGCGGTGCGGGACCGGCCCGCGGACGACGCCGGCGAGGCCCGCGACAGACGCGTCGCCCGGTTCACCGTGCAGGGCTGGATCCAGGTCGTACTCGCCGTCAACGTCCTGCTCGTGGTCGTCTTCGCGGTGTCGGGCGCGATCCTGCAATCCCGGGCCGACGACCGCAGCGACCTGCTCACCGACCGCATCCAGCCCGCCCGCTCCACCGCGTACCAGCTGGAGACCGCGCTGGTGAACCAGGAGACCGGCGTCCGCGGCTACGTGCTCAGCCAGGACTCGAGCTTCCTGGAGCCGTACAAGACCGGCGTGCGCGAGGAGGCCAGGCTGCTCGAGCTGCTCGGCACCGAACTCGCCGGGCACTCGGTGATCGCCGACGACCTGGCGGACGTACGGCGGACCGGCGAGGACTGGCGCCGCGACTACGCCGGGCCCCTGATGGCGACGGCCCCCTCGACGACCGCGGGCGAGACGTCCCGCCTCGAGGCCAGCAAGGCCAAGTTCGACGAGATCCGCGGTCTGGCGGCGACGCTGGAGAAGGACCTCCTGACCCTGCGCGACCAGACCCGCGCCTCGGCGGAGGACAGCCGCCGCTCCCGCAACCTGTTCTTCCTGGGCATGTTCGCCGCCTTCCTGGCCAGCGGCGTGGCCCTGACGCTGCTGCTGCACCGGCTCGTGGGGCGCCCGCTGAAGGTCCTGGAAGCCGCCTCGGTGCGGGTCAGCGGCGGGGAGTTCGAGCGGCGGATCCGGCTCGACGGGCCGCGCGACCTGGAGTCGGTGGCACGCGCCGTGGAGGAGATGCGCCGCCGCATCGTGGAGGAACTGTCCGCGGCCCGCGCGCGCGAGGCACTGCTCCAGCGCCAGACCGCGGAACTCGACGCCCAGACTCTCGAACTGAAGCGCTCCAACGCGGAACTGGAACAGTTCGCCTACGTCGCCTCGCACGACCTCCAGGAGCCGCTGCGCAAGGTCGCCTCCTTCTGCCAGCTCCTGGAGAAGCGTTACGGCGACCAGCTCGACGACCGCGCCAAGCAGTACATCGACTTCGCGGTGGACGGCGCCAAGCGCATGCAGGTGCTCATCAACGACCTGCTGACCTTCTCCCGCGTCGGCCGGGTCGGCGAGGAGGAGGCCCAGGTCGACCTCGGCGCGGTACTGGACCGGGCGCTCGGCAACCTCAGCGTGTCCATGGAGGAGACGGGGGCCCGCGTCGTGCGCGAGGGCCCGCTGCCCACCGTGACCGGCGATCCGACCACCCTGACCATGCTCTGGCAGAACCTGGTCGGCAACGCCGTGAAGTTCCGCCATCCCGAGCGGCCGCCCGAGATCGTCGTGAGCTGCGCGGCCGAGCCGGAGGACGGCCGCTGGCGGCTGTGCGTACGGGACAACGGCATCGGGATCGACCCCGAGTTCCGGGAGAAGGTCTTCATCATCTTCCAGCGGCTGCACGGCCGCGACGAGTACGAGGGCACCGGCATCGGCCTCGCCCTGTGCCGGAAGATCGTCGAGCACCACGGCGGCACCATCACGCTCGACGGAGCCAGTGGTGAGGGCACGACCGTGTGCTTCACTTTGCCCGAGGCGCGGCCGTCCTCCCTTCCCGGGAGCGACCAGGCACCGCGTCCTGCCGAAGGAGCCCGAACGTGAGCACGCGCGCCGAACCCATCCAGGTCCTGCTGGTCGAGGACGACCCCGGGGACGAGCTGATGACCCGGGAGGCGTTCGAGGACAACAAGATCCGCAACACCCTGCACGTGGTGCGGGACGGTGAGGAGGCGCTCGACTTCCTCTACCGCGCGGGCCAGTTCGCCGACGCGCCCCGGCCCGATCTGATCCTGCTCGACCTCAACCTGCCCAAGTACGACGGGCGTCAGGTCCTGGAGCGGATCAAGTCCGACGGCGACCTGGCGCACATCCCGGTCGTCGTGCTGACCACCTCCGCCGCGGAGGAGGACATCCTGCGCAGCTACAAGCTGCACGCCAATGCCTACGTGACCAAGCCGGTCGACCTCGACCAGTTCATCGCGGCGGTCCGGCAGATCGACGACTTCTTCGTGACCGTGGTGAAGCTGCCGAAGAGCCAGTGACCGCCGGGCGGCCGAAGAGTCAGTGACCGCCGGGCGCCCTCCGCCGCAACCACCCTCCATGAATGCGCCGACTCGGGGCACGAGGACTTCAGGCGGCACGGACCTTGCCCGCCGGGAGATCCGTTGTCGAGAGCAAGGGGTGGGTCGAACCATGACAAGTCCGAAGGCATGGCGGCGAACGGGCGGCCGGATAGGCCGGCGGCCGATCCCGCGGGCCGTACGCCGGGCCGGACTCGACAGCACCGGCAGGCCCGGCCTGCGCCGGGTCGCCGCGGGCGGCCTGCTGTGGGGCGGCGCGGCAGCCCTCCTCGGCGCGGCGGGCGACCGCACCGCACGCCGCGCCGCCCTGCGCGGCATCGGCACCGTCGCCATCGCGTCGGCCGCGACCCGCGCGCTCGCCCGCCCGGCGGCCCGCAAGGTGGAGCCCCTGGAGGCGGCCGGGCACGCCGCGTCGGCCGCCGCGTTCGCCGCGGGCGTCGTCCTCGAAGCGCCCCGCTACGGGCTGCTCGTGGTCCCCGGGGCCGTCGCCCTGACGATGGCGCGCAACCGCTCCCGGGTCCGGCACCCGGGCGACGTGGCCGCGGGTGTCGCGATCGGCATCGGAGCCGCCGCGCTCAGCGCCCGCTGGTGGCCGGTCAAGCCGGAGGCCGCGGCCGCCGCCGCACCGCCCCGCAGGCCCGCGCCCGCCCTGCCCGACGGCGCCGGACTGCACATCGTGGTCAACCCGTCCTCGGGACTGTCCCGCGCCTTGGACACCCCCGACGTGGCGGAGCAGCTGCGCGCCCTGCTGCCCAAGGCCGAGGTCCTGGTCCCGGGCGAGGGACAGGACCTGCTCGACCTCCTCGAACAGGCCGGGGAACGGGCCAAGGAGCAGGGCGGCGCGCTCGGCGCCTGCGGCGGCGACGGGACGATCAACGCCGCGACCGCGGTGGCGCACCGCCTCGGCCTGCCGCTCGCGGTGTTCCCCGGCGGCACCTTCAACCACTTCGCCGTCGACCTCGGCAACCTCTCGCTCGACGACGTCGTACGGGCCGTGCGGGACGGTGACGCGGTCGTCGCCGACCTCGGGCGGGCCCAGGTGCGCGGGGAGACGGAGCAGGTGTTCCTCAACACCTTCAGCCTCGGTGTCTACTCCGACCTGGTCGACGCCAGGGAGCGGCTGGAGAAGCGGATCGGCAAGTGGCCGGCGCTGGTGGCGGGGCTGGTCCGGGTGATGGCCACGGGCAGCCCCGTCGACGTCTCGGTCAACGGCAACCCCAAGCGCCTGTGGCTGCTCTTCGCGGGCAACGGCATCTACCACCCGGCGGGCTTCGCGCCCACGTACCGCACGCAGCTCGACGACGGTCTGCTGGACGTCCGGGCCGTCGACGCGTCGACCCCGCTGGCCCGGACCCGGCTGCTGCTCGCCGTGCTGACCGGCACTCTGCACAACAGCCGGGTCCTCACCACGGCACAGGTACGCAGCCTGCGCCTCGAAGTCCACCGCGGCGACCCGCGGTTCTCCTACGACGGAGAGGTGACCCGCGCCGCCGCGCCCCGGCTGGTCCTCGACAAGCTGACCCGTGCGGTGACCCTGTACCGGCCCGCGGAGAAGGACCAGTGGCTGCGCTGAGCGCCGGCAGGACGTCATAAGGCGGGTGGC
>NZ_JBHWHV010000040.1:0-92987 GCF_042732375.1 Streptomyces sp. NPDC059785 | reverse complement strand
ATCGCCTGGAGCAGGTCGGCCTGTTCGGTCTTGGTGGGCAGTCCGGTAGAGGGGCCGCCGCGCTGGATGTCGATGACGACCAGCGGCAGTTCGAGCGAGACGGCGAGACCGATCGTCTCGGACTTCAGCGCCACGCCGGGGCCCGAGGTGGTGGTGACGGCCAGCGAGCCGCCGAAGGCCGCGCCCAGCGCCGCCCCGATGCCCGCGATCTCGTCCTCGGCCTGGAAGGTGCGGACGCCGAAGTTCTTGTGCCGGCTCAGTTCGTGCAGGATGTCGGAGGCGGGAGTGATCGGGTACGAACCCAGGTACAGCGGCAGATCGGCCTGCCGGCTCGCGGCGATCAGGCCGTACGACAGCGCCAGGTTCCCGGAGATGTTGCGGTACGTGCCCGCCGGGAACGCCTGGGCCGCCGGGGCCACCTCGTAGCTGACGGCGAAGTCCTCCGTCGTCTCGCCGAAGTTCCAGCCCGCCCGGAACGCGGCGAGGTTGGCGGCCGCGATGTCGGGCTTCTTCGCGAACTTGGTGGCGAGGAACTTCTCGGTGCCCTCGGTCGGCCGGTGGTACATCCAGCTCAGCAGGCCCAGCGCGAACATGTTCTTGGAGCGCTCGGCCTCCTTGCGGGACAGGTCGAAGTCCTTGAGCGCCTCGACGGTGAGCGTCGTCAGCGGGACCGGGTGGACGCTGAAGCCGTCCAGCGAACCGTCCTCCAGCGGCGAGGTCGCGTAGCCGACCTTCTGCATCGCCCGCTTGGTGAACTCGTCGGTGTTGACGATGATCTCGGCGCCGCGCGGCACGTCGCCGAGGTTGGCCTTGAGCGCCGCGGGGTTCATGGCGACCAGCACGTTCGGCGCGTCGCCGGGGGTGAGGATGTCGTGGTCGGCGAAGTGCAGCTGGAAGGACGAGACGCCCGGCAGCGTGCCCGCGGGGGCACGGATCTCGGCCGGGAAGTTCGGCAGCGTCGACAGGTCGTTGCCGAAGGACGCCGTCTCCGAGGTGAAACGATCGCCGGTGAGCTGCATTCCGTCGCCCGAGTCGCCGGCGAAGCGGATGATGACACGGTCGAGTCGGCGGACGTTCTTGGTGTTCGCCGAGGCGCGCTGTTCTCCCACGAGGGTGGTGTCGGCCTGTTCCGCTGCGCTGCTGACCTTGCTGGTCACTGAACTGGACCTCCTTCGAGGCGGCTGACCGGGAGTGGTCGTCCCGGCGACCTTCCCAGGATCAAGCCTACGTCGGTAAGGGTCGCCTTCCTTGGGCCATTCGTATGACGGACGTCGTCATGAGACGGCCGGACGCCCCGGCCGGCACCCTGGAACGCGATCCGAGTCGTCGCTCGGGACCGCGATCCGAGTTGCCGGTCGGGAAGCGATCCGAACCGTCGGTCGGGAAGCGATCCGAACCGTCGGTCGGGAAGCGATCCGAACCGTCGGTCGGGAAGCGATCCGAGGCGACGGCCGGGACCGCGGTCCGAGTTGCCGGTTGCCATGATCTGTTCGCCCCCCCGGCGCTGATCCGTACGCCCCCCGGCGCTTTCCTGAAGACGCTCCGGTCCGTCCCCCGGGTTCTGCTACCCGGGACGCGGCGAACGTGTCCGGTCACGCACTGGACACCTCCGCCCCGCCACCCGTACCCGCCCGACAGCTGACACAGTGTCAGCTACTCACGAGTTGAGGTAGGTGAGGACCGCGAGAACACGCCGGTGATCCCCGTCGCTCGGGGACAGCCCCAGCTTCAGGAAGATGTTGCTGACGTGCTTCTCCACCGCGCCGTCGCTGACCACGAGCTGACGGGCTATCGCGGAGTTCGTCCGCCCCTCGGCCATCAGCCCCAGGACCTCGCGCTCCCGCGGCGTCAGCCCGGCGAGGACGTCCTGCTTGCGGCTGCGCCCGAGGAGCTGCGCCACCACCTCCGGGTCCAGCGCGGTGCCCCCCTGGGCCACCCGCACCACCGCGTCGACGAACTCCCGGACTTCGGCCACCCGGTCCTTGAGCAGATAGCCCACACCGTGGCTGGAACCGGCCAGCAGTTCGGTGGCGTACTGCTCCTCCACGTACTGCGACAGCACCAGCACGCCGAGCCCGGGATGCTGCTTGCGCAGCTGCACCGCCGCGCGGACCCCTTCGTCGGTGTGCGTCGGCGGCATCCGTACGTCGGCGACCACCACGTCGGGCAGCGCGTCCTGCGCCGCGAACTCCGTGATCGTCTTGATCAGCGCGTCCCCGTCGCCCACGCCGGCCACGACGTCGTGCCCACGGTCGGTCAGCAGCCGGGTCAGGCCCTCCCTGAGCAGCACTGAATCCTCGGCGATGACCACGCGCACTCTGTCCTCCACGATCCTCGGCCCCCCACAGCCCTGAGTACCGGCCCGCACCGGTCGCCGGCCCCGCCCGCACCGGTCCGTCCGTCCCTGTTCGAATGACAGCACCAGCATCCCAGCATTCGGACCTCGTCGCGCCCGGGCAACATGAATAAGCAACGGAACGGGGGACACCGGACGGCCGATTCCGGCCGGTGCGGACCAGGGGGCGTGTCGCGCACCAAGGGGTGGCTCCGCGGGGCAGGGGGTGGCTCCGCGGGGCAGGGGGTGGCGTCGCGCAGCGGTAGGTGGCGTCGCGCAGCGGTGGGTGGTGCGGCCGTACCGACGGGGGGCGGGCCGCGCCCCGGTGCCGGACGGGCCGGGCACCGGGGCGTCAGGACGCGGGTGTGGGGGCGGGGCGTCCTCGGTCACTCGCGCCAGGGCAGTTCCGTCACTCGCGCCAGGGGAGTTCCGTCAGCCGCGCCAGGGCAGTTCCGCGGTGACGCGGGTCGGGCCCGCCACGGGGGAGTCGACCGCCAGGATGCCGTCGACCGCGTCGAGCCGTTCCGCGAGGCCCGCGAGACCCGACCCGGGCGAGACCTCCGCGCCGCCCACGCCGTCGTCCGTGACCTGGAGCATCAGCCGGTTCTCCACCCGCCACACGTCCACCGTGGCCCGCCGGGCCCGGGAGTGCTTGCTGATGTTCTGGAGCAGCTCGGAGACGGTGAAGTAGGCGATGCCCTCGATCGCGGGCGCGGGACGGGCCGGCAGGTCCACGTCCACCTGCACCGGCACCGTGCACCGGGAGGCGACCGCCGACAGGGCGGCGTCCAGACCGCGGTCCGTCAGCACCGCCGGGTGGATGCCGCGCGCCAGGTCCCGCAGCTCCTGGAGCGCCGTCTTCACCTCGCCGTGCGCCTCACCGACCATCCGCGCGGCCTCCCGCGGGTCCTCCGCCAGCTTCTCCTTCGCCAGGCCCAGGTCCATCGCCAGCGCGACCAGCCGGGCCTGCGCCCCGTCGTGCAGATCCCGCTCGATGCGCCGCAGGTCCGCCGCGGCCGTGTCCACGACGACACCGCGGTCCGACTCCAGCTCCACCACCCGGGTCGCCAGCTTCGACGGCCCGAGCAGCCCGTGCACCAGCAGCCGGTCGACGCTCGTCAGCGCCCGTACGATCCACGGCGTGGCCATCGTGAACAGCAGCCCCACCAGCGCGGTCACCCCGATCTCGAAGGGGTTGTCCAGGTAGATGCGGTGCGTCTCGTCGCCGTAGAGCTGAAGCCCGTCCTGTCCGCCGTACATGGGGAAGAGCCAGAACCACACCGGGTACGTCAGCATCGCCCAGCCGTACGCCCAGAACGCGAGCGACACCGAGAACGCGAACACCGCCCAGGGGAAGTGCAGCACCGCGTACAGCAGGTGCCGCCAGGACGTGCCGCTCTTGAGCAGCGCGCCCGTCGTCGCCATCAGGCCCCGGCCCTTCTTGCGCAGCGGCTCCGGCTCGGCGACCTCCAGGCCCAGCAGGCCACGGGCCCGCGCCCGCTCCAGCACGCCGAACCCGCGGCCGCCGGCCAGCGCCGCCGCCAGCACCGGTATCCCGAGGAAGGTGATCAGCAGGCCGAGGCCCAGCGAGACCATGGTGATGACGTAGACGAACATGAGGATGCTGATCGGCAGGCTCAGCATCAGATACCCGAACTCGCGCCAGGTGCGCCCCTCCAGCGGCGCCCGCAGCGCGGCCGGCAGCCGGTGCCGGCGGTCCTCGGCACCCAGCCCCTGGAACCCGGACCCGCTGTGCCGCCCGTATCCCTGCCCGTACTCCGTGGCCATCGGCTCCGTCCGTTTCTACTCGTCATCCACTCGGCGTGCGCTGCGTCCTCGTCCGGCGTGCGCCGCGTCTTCGTCTCGCTGTGCGCCGCGTTCCCGTCCGGCGTCCGTGGCTGTCGCGCATGTCCGCTGTCGTAGTCCCAGCCTGCTGCGGCGGACGCCGACGGACCATGCGGTCCATCGGCGTCTTGGGGCGGGGGTTTTCCCTACCCCGGAGGGGCTGGAGGGGCTGGAGGCGTCGGAGGGGCCGGAGGCGGGGGCGGGTCACTTCCCCGGCGTGCGGTGGGAGAGCTTGGCGTCGTCGCCCGCCTGCCGCTCCCGCCACGGCAGCTCCGCCGTGACCGTGGTCGGGCCGCCCGCCGGGGACTCGACGACGAACAGCCCGTCGACCGCGCCGAGCCGGTCCGCGAGGCCCGCCATCCCCGTACCCCCGTCGAGGGAGGCCCCGCCGCGGCCGTCGTCCCAGACCTGGACGAGCAGCCGGTCGTCGGTCCGCCACACCTCGACCGACGCGGTCCGCGCCGCGCTGTGCTTGCTGATGTTCTGGAGCAGCTCGGAGACGGTGAAGTAGGCGATGCCCTCGATGGCCGCGGCCGGTCTGGTCGCCAGGTCGACGGTGACTTTCACCGGCACCGTGCAGCGCGAGGCCACCGCCGACAGGGCGGCGTCCAGGCCGCGGTCCGTCAGTACCGCCGGGTGGATGCCGCGGGCCAGATCGCGCAGCTCCTGGAGGGCGAGCTTCACCTCGCCGTGCGCCTCCTCCACCATCAGCGCCACGCTGTCGTCGGCCTGACCCTCCAGCAGCTTCTCCTTGGCCAGGCCGAGCCCCATCGCCAGGTTCACCAGCCGGGCCTGCGCCCCGTCGTGCAGATCGCGTTCGATGCGCCGCAGATCGGCGGCGGCCGTGTCCACCACGACCCCGCGGTCCGACTCCAGTTCGGCGATCCGCCGCTCCAGTTCGTCGGACGGGATCAGCAGCCCGCGCACCATCGCCCGGTCCACATTGGTCAGCCCGCGCGCCAGGTACGGCAGCACCGGCCACAGCAGGAACAGCGACATCAGCGTGACGGTGAAGGTCACGATGCCCCAGGGCAGCCGGATGAACTCGTACAGCGTCGTCCGCCAGCCCACCGGGTCCTTCAGGCTCGACCACAGCCACCGGAAGAAGCCCGCCCTGCGCACCCGCAGCCGGCTCGGCTCGTCGATCCGCACCCCCAGGAGCTTTCGCGCCCGCGCCCGCTCCGCCTTGCCGAGCTGCCGCGCGCCGAGCAGCCCCAGCGACAGCAGCGGCAGTCCGACGACCGTGACCGCCAGCCCGGCACCGGTGAACAGGAACCCGACGACGTAGACGAAGCCGATGATCGACACCGGCAGGTTGGCCAGGAGATGCGCGATCTCCTTCCACGTCTGCCGCTCGTAGACGGCCAGACGGGCGGGCGGCGGCCGCTCTCCGCGGGACGTCGTCGCGTCCACGGGGCCGGGGGGTGAGAAGCGTTCGGTCATATGGGTCAGCGTGCCTGGCGGCGGGCCGCTCCGCCATGAGGTGGACCGCCGCGATCCGACGGGGGAAAACCCCACCCCGCGGTGCGCCGCCCGGCGGTCCGTCCGTCCCGAGGAGTGACGGGCTGCTTACGGTCTCCTTAGCAGGCCCTAGACTCCCGTGCGTACAGATCGTCGAATCACCGGGTCCACGACACGGGCCCGCGCTACGGGACTGCGCAATGGGCCCGCGCTACGGGTCCGCACAGCGGGCTCGTGCTGCGGGTTCACCTCACGGGCCCGCGCTGCGGGTTCATCGCACGGGCCCGCGCTGCGGGTTCACATCACGGGCTCGTGCTGCGGGTCCGCACAGCGGACTCGTGCTGCGGGTTCACCGCACGGGCCCGCGCTACGGGACCACGACGACCGCGAGGTCAGGAAGCGAGGGGCGGACGTGCCGCAACCGACCGCCGGCGCGGCGGACTACTTCCAGTCGTACTCCGTCGTCGGACTGCTCGCCGTCGTCGGCGTCCTGTTCGTCGCCGTGGCCTTCGGCGCCGGCCGGCTGCTGCGGCCCGTGGTGCCGACCCCCGAGAAACTCCTGACGTACGAGTGCGGCGTCGACCCCGTGGGCGAGGGCTGGGCGCACACCCAGGTCCGCTATTACGTGTACGCGTTCCTGTACGTGATCTTCGCGGTCGACTCGATCTTCCTGTTCCCGTGGGCGACCGTCTACGCCCGCGCCGGATACGGCGCGACGACGCTCGTGGAGATGTTCATCTTCCTCGGCTTCCTGGCCGTGGGCCTGCTGTACGCATACAAGAAGGGCGTCCTCACATGGACGTGAACCCGGCGGACGTGAAACCGGGCGCGAGTGCGGCCTCGGCCGACGCCACCTCGACCGGCGTGGCTCCGGAGCCGGCCGGACCGGTGTTGCTGCCCGAGCCGAAGCGGCTGGGCGCCCTCGCCCGGCTGGCCCCCGAGCCGATGAAGGTGGTCCTCAACTGGGGCCGCCGCTACAGCCTCTGGGTCTTCAACTTCGGCCTCGCCTGCTGCGCCATCGAGTTCATCGCGGCCTCCATGGCCCGCCACGACTTCATCCGCCTCGGCGTGATCCCCTTCGCGCCCGGCCCGCGCCAGGCGGACCTGATGGTCGTCTCCGGCACGGTCACCGACAAGATGGCCCCGGCCGTGAAGCGCCTGTACGAGCAGATGCCCGAACCCAAGTACGTCATCTCCTTCGGCGCCTGCTCCAACTGCGGCGGCCCGTACTGGGACTCGTACTCGGTGACCAAGGGCGTCGACCAGATCATCCCCGTCGACGTCTACGTCCCCGGGTGCCCGCCCCGCCCCGAGGCCCTCCTCCAGGGCATCCTGAAACTCCAGGAGAAGATCGCCCGCGAGTCCCTGGGCGAGCGCTACGGCAGCTCGCCCCGCCCGTCGGCGGCCGCCCTCCAGAGCGGCTTGGTACGGCCGCCGGAGGCGGGAGGCGCGCGAGGTGCGGGAGGCGCGCGAGGTGCGGGGGAGACGGGGACTTCAAGGGACGCCGGGAAGGCCGGGAACCCCGGGACCGCCGGGACCGCCGGGACCGCCGGGACCGAAGGGGAGGGCCGATGACCGTCGGCTGGCTGCCCGCCCCCGCCGAGGAACTCTTCGGCCCCGACGCCACGGCCGAGGAGTCCTACCAGGTCCTGACGGTCGACGTACCGTCCGCGTCCTGGACCGCCGCCTTGGAGACGGCACGTGACACGCTCGGCTGCACCTACTTCGACTGGCTGAGCGCCGTCGACGAACCCGGCACCGGCTTCCGGGTCTCCGCCCACGTGGTGGCCCTCTCGCCGGTACGGCGCCTGCTCGTCCGCACGACCGTCCCGCACGAGGCCGCCGTACTGCCGTCGGCGGTCGCCGTCTTCGCGGGCGCCGCCTGGCACGAGCGCGAGACCCACGAAATGTTCGGCGTGCGCTTCGAGGGCCACCCCGGCCTCGACCCGCTCCTCCTGCCCGAGGGCTTCGAGGGGCACCCCCTGCGCAAGGACTTCGTCCTCGCCGCCCGCGTCGCCAAGGCGTGGCCGGGCGCCAAGGAGCCCGGCGAGTCCGCGGACCACGGCGGCCCCAAGCGCCGCCAGATGCTGCCACCGGGCGTCCCCGACCCCAACGAGTGGGGCCCGCTCAAGGGCCAGCTCCCACCGGCCCCGGCCCGCCCGGCCCGCCGCGCGGGCGCGGCCCGTCCGGGCACGGGCGCGGGTGCGGGTGCGGCCCGTCCGGGTGCGGGTGCGGGTTCCGCGGCGGGTGACCGTCCCGCACGCCGCACCCGCACGGCGAGCGGGGGCTCGGCGAGCCAGCAGCCGCCGAAGCCGGACGCGAGCGGTGCGGCGGGGAGCGGTGCGGCGGGGAGTGGCGCAGCGGTGGGTGGCGCGGCGGTGGGTGATGCGGCTTCGACCGGCGGTGCGGCGAGCGGTGCGGCGAGCGGTGCGGTGAGCGGTGCGGTGACGCCTCGCCGGGCCCGGAGTGCGTCGGCAGGGTCGGCGAGTCAGCGGGCGACGGGCGGTACGGATGCGCCGTCGGCGCAGGAAGGTACCAAGACGCCGCCGGAGGCCCCCGCACCCGAAACCCCGGCCAAGGCCCCCGCCGCCCCACGCAGCTCGGACGCCCCGTGGCACCACGCCCGGCCCGCCTTCGACGACAGCGAAGCCAAGCGCGAGGGCGAACTGAGGCGCGAGGGCGAACTGAGGCGCGAGGGCGAACTGAGGCGCGAGGGCGAACTGAGGCGCGAGGGCGAACTGAGGCGCGAGGGCGAACCGAGGCGCGAGGGCGAACCGAGGCGCGAGGGCGAACCGAGGCGCGAGGGCGAACCGAGGCGCGAGGGCGAACCGAAGCGCGAGGGCGAACCGAAGCGCGAGGGCGAACCGAAGCGCCAGCGCGACTCCGTCACGGAGGGGACGCCCGAGGCCGCCGGGCCCGAGGCCAACGAGCCGGAGGCCGCCCCCACCGACAAGGGCACCCCCGACAGTCACACCCCCGACAGTCACACCCCCCACAACGACACCCCAGACAATCCCGCAGGAGGCGCGCAGTGAACGACGCTCTGGACGTCGCCCTGCGACTCCTCGTCGTCTTCGTCGTGTTCCTGACCTTCCCGCTGATCGTCGGTCAGACCGAGCACAAGGTGATGGCCCACATGCAGGGCCGCCTCGGCCCGATGTACGCAGGCGGCTTCCACGGCTGGGCCCAACTGGTCGCCGACGGCGTGAAGTTCGCACAGAAGGAAGACGTCGTCCCGGCCGGCGCGGACCGCCGTATCTTCCAGCTCGCGCCCGCCGTCGCCCTCCTCCCGTACCTGCTCGTCCTGGTCGCCATCCCGATCGGCCCGGGCGAGGGCGCGGTCGGCGAGGTCATCGACGCCGGCATCTTCTTCGTTCTCGCCGTGATGGGCGTCGGTGTTCTCGGCTCGCTCATGGCGGGCTGGGCCTCGGCCAACAAGTTCTCCCTCCTGGGCGGCCTGCGCACGGCGGCGCAACTCCTCTCCTACGAACTCCCCATGCTCCTCGCCGCTGCCTCGGTCGCCATGGCGGCGGGCACGGTCTCCCTCCCCGGCATCCTCGACGCCTTCGAGTGGTGGTGGCTGCCCTGGCAGATCGTCGGCGCGATCGTCTTCTTCGTCGCGGGCCTCGCCGAACTCCAACGGCCCCCGTTCGACATGCCGGTCGCCGACTCGGAGATCATCTTCGGCGCGTACACCGAGTACACCGGCCTCCGTTTCGCCCTGTTCCTCCTCGCCGAGTACGCCGGCATCGTCGTCCTCTGCGGCCTCACCACCGTCCTGTTCCTGGGCGGCTGGCACGGCCCTTGGGGCGCCGACGGCCTCGGCTGGGTCTGGACCCTGCTCAAGACCGCGATCCTCGCGTTCGTCGTGATCTGGCTGCGCGTCACCTACCCCCGGCTCCGCGAGGACCAGTTGCAGAAGTTCTCCTGGACCCTTCTCGTCCCGCTCTCCCTCGCCCAGATCGCCCTCACCGGCATCGTCAAGGTGGTGATCTCCTAGTGCCTCCGTTCCCCGGCAGCGGTCTCGCCAAGGGCCTGGCCGTCACCCTGCGCACGATGACGAAGAAGACCGTCACCGACCAGTACCCGGACGTCCAGCCCGAACTGCCGCCCCGTTCCCGCGGTGTCATCGCCCTCTTCGAGGAGAACTGCACGGTCTGCATGCTGTGCGCCCGCGAGTGCCCGGACTGGTGCATCTACATCGACTCCCACAAGGAGACGGTCCCGCCCGCCGCCCCCGGCGGTCGCGAGCGCAGCCGCAACGTCCTCGACCGGTTCGCCATTGACTTCTCCCTGTGCATGTACTGCGGTATCTGCATCGAGGTCTGTCCTTTCGACGCCCTCTTCTGGTCCCCGGAGTTCGAGTACGCCGAGACCGACATCCACGAACTCACCCACGAGCGCGACAAACTCCGCGAGTGGATGTGGACGGTCCCGGCCCCGCCCGCCCTCGACCCGGCCGCCGAAGAACCCAAGGAACTCATCGCGGCCCGCAAGACCGCCGACAAACTCGCCACCGAACAAGCCCAGCAGGCTGAGCACGCTGAGCAGGTCCGGCAGGCCCAGGAGGCCGAGCAGGCCGAGCAGGCCAGCCAGGTCGAGCAGGCCGAGCAGGCCAGCCAGGTCGAGCAGGCCCAGCGGACGGAGCAAGCAGAGCAGACGGAGCAAGCCGGGCGGCCGGCGCAGGCCGAGCGGTCGACGCAGGCCGAGCGAGCCGAGCGGTCGACGCAGGCCGGGCAGCCCCAGCAAGCAGCGCAGGCCGAGCAGGCCGAGCAGGCGGCGCAGGCTGAGCGGTCGGCGGGGGCCGAGCCGGCGGCGCAGGCCGAGCAGCCGGCTGCCGAACGCGACCCCCAGGAGGGCGAGTCGTGAGCCTCATCGCAGCCACCGTCACCGCCACAACTACCGCCACCGCTACCGCCACAGCCACCGCGGCGCGGACCACGACCGCCGCCGCCGGGAGCCACGGCTTCCTCTCCCCGACCGGCGTCGAGATCGCCTTCCTCCTCGTCGGCCTCGTCACCTTCGGCGCCGCGATCGTGACCGTCACCACCAAGCAGCTCGTGCACGCCGCCCTGTGGCTGGTGGTCGCGCTCGGCGGTCTCGCCGTCGAGTACCTCCTGCTCACCGCCGAGTTCATCGCGTGGGTGCAGGTGCTGATCTACGTCGGTTCCGTCGTCGTCCTCCTTCTCTTCGGGCTGATGCTGACCCGGGCGCCCATCGGCCGCTCGCCGGACGCCGACTCCGGCAACCGCTGGGCCGCCCTGACCGTGGCCGTCGCCGCGGCCGCCGCCCTGGTGTGGGTCGTCGTCGATGCCTTCCGCACGACCTGGGTCGACCTGGACGGCGCCCCCGCGGGCTCCACCGCCGTGACCGGCGAGAGCCTCTTCCAGAACTGGGTGCTCCCGTTCGAGGCCCTGTCGGTCCTGCTCCTCGCCGCCCTCGTCGGCGCCATCGTCCTTTCCCGCAAGCCGGCCGCGGACGACGCCGCCCCGGCCGACGGCCCGTCACCCCGCGCCGCCGCCGGACCCGCAGCGACCGGCGAGTCCGCCCCGTCCGGCCCGGCCCCCGCCGCGCAGCCCCCGGCCAAGGAAGGGAAAGGGACCCGCTGATGCACCTCGCCTATCCCGCCGTCCTCTCCGCCCTCCTGTTCTGCACGGGCCTGTACGGAGTCCTGGCCCGCCGCAACGCGATCCTCGTCCTGATGTCCGTCGAGCTGATGCTCAACGCCGTCAACCTCAACCTCGTTGCTTTCGACGTCTGGCTCTCCAAGGCCGCCCGCGACACCCTGCACTCCGGCCAGGCGCTGACCCTGTTCACCATCGCCATCGCCGCCGCCGAGATCGGCATCGGCCTGGCGATCGTCCTCGCCGTGTACCGCAACCGCGGCACCTCGGACATCGACAAGCTCCGCGACACCGCCGAGACCGGCGACGACGACCCTGACGGCGACGGACCCGACGGCGACGGACCCGACGGCGACCGACCCGGGTCCTCCGCGCCCGCGACGGCCGAGAAGGCAGAGGCCACCGCGTGACCACGACCACCCTCGCCGTCCTCGTCCCACTCCTTCCGTTCCTGGGCGCCGCGGCCGGCCTGCTCCTGGGCCGCACCGCCCCCGGGTTCGTACGCCCCCTCGCGGTCCTGCCGAGCCTGGTCTCGCTCGCCCTCGCCGTACTGGTCGCCGTGCGCCAGGGCGGTGACCGGGCCGTCGACGCCGCCACCGAACTGACGCCCACCGGCTCGGTCCCCATCGAACTCGCCCTGCACATCGACGGCTTCGCCGCCCTCGTCGCCGTCGTGGTCGGAATCGTCGCCTCCTGCGTGCAGATCTACTCGACGGGCTATCTGCGCGAGGACCCGCGCTACCCCTCCTATGCCGCTCTCGTCTCCCTCTTCACCTCCGCGATGCTGCTCGTCGTCTACTCCGGCGACCTCATCGTGCTGCTGGTCGGCTGGGAGATCATGGGCATCTGCTCGTACTTCCTGGTCGGCCACTACTGGGAGACCCCGGAGGCCCGCGCCGCCTCGCTCAAGGCCTTCCTGGTCACCAAGCTCGGCGACGTCCCCTTCCTGATCGGTCTGTTCGCGCTCGCCACCGACACCGGGTCCTTCCGCATCACCCGGGTCCTCGGCGCCGTCACGAGCGGCGGCCTGGACCACCCGACGCTGATCGCCCTGCTGCTCCTCGCCGGTGTGGCGGGCAAGTCCGCGCAGTTCCCGCTGCACACCTGGCTGCCCGACGCGATGGCGGGCCCCACGCCCGTCTCCGCGCTGATCCACGCCGCGACGATGGTCGCCGCCGGTGTCTACTTCATCGCCCGGCTCCTTCCGGTGTTCGCCGCCTCCTCGGCCGCGATGATCGTCCTCGCCGTCATGGCCGCCGTCACGATGTTCGGCTCGGCCCTCGCCGCGCTCGCCCAGGACGACATCAAGCGCGTCCTCGCCTACTCGACGATCGGCCAGCTCGGCTACATGACCAGCGCCCTGGCCGTCGGCGACCGCGGTGCCGCCGTCTTCCACCTCCTGTCGCACGGCGCCTTCAAGGCGCTGCTGTTCCTTGCCGCCGGCGTGCTCATTCACGCCTCCGGCACCAACTCCCTCGCCGCCATGTCCCGGATGAAGGACCTGCGCGAGCGCGTCCCTGACGCCTACTGGACGATGACCGTCGCGCTGCTCGCGCTCGCCGCGATCCCGCCGTTCAGCGGCTTCTTCTCCAAGGAGGCCGTCCTCGGCGCCGCCGAGCACGCCGCCACCGGCCACGCCGGGCACGTCCCCGGCGCCGCGGGCTGGATCGTCCTGACCGCCGGACTGCTCACGGCCGTGCTCACCGCTGCGTACGCCATGCGGCTGTGGCTCCTCGCCTTCCGCGGCCACGGCACCGAGGCCCCCGACCACGGCAGGCAGCCCGTCACCATGACCAGCGTGCTGTGGGTCCTGGCCGTCCCCTCCCTCGCCTTCGGCCTGATGTACGCCCGGCTGCCCGACTGGTTCGACGGCCGTGATCTGACGCCGGTGCTCACCACCTCCGTGCTCGGTACCGGTATGGCGCTCGTCGGCGGGATCGTCACCTACGCGGCCTGGCGGCACACCACCGCACTCGCGGCCCGTGTGCCCCTCGGCGCGGTGGCCGCCCACCCCGACGCGGACGCCGGTCAGGTCGAGGCCGAGGCCATCGCCTCCCACGCACCCGCGTTCGGAAATGTGGCGTACGCGCCCGACCCGGCGGATCCCGGCCGGCTGCTGCTCGGTCCGATGCACCGGCACGCGGCCGTCGGCTTCCACCTGGACACCCTGTACGCCAGGCTCTTCGTCCGCCCGGTCCTGGCGGGAGCCGCACTCGTGCGGTTCCTCGACCGGGAGGTCGTCGAGACCTACGTAAGCGGTGCCGGAGCGCTACCGCGCTGGCTGGGCGAGGCCGTCAGGCGGGCCCAGACCGGCAATGTGCAGACCTATGTGAGCGCGCTGCTCGCCGGCACCGTCGTCCTGACGGTCGCCGTCCTCCTCGTCGCCACGGGAGCGTGAGCAGGCGTGATCGATATCAGCGAATCAGTGATGCAGATCCTTCTCGCGTTGATCGTCGTGGGCCCGCTCCTCGGCGCCGTGACGGCCCTGCTGCCGGCCCCGCCCGGGCTGAAGGGGAAGTCGCCCGAGCAGGCCGTGCTGCGGCACGGGGTGACCGTCACCGGGGCGGTGCTCATCGCCGCGATCGTCCTCGCGCTCGGCTTCGACCACGACCAGCCGTCGAGAATGCAGGCCACGACGGACATCAGCTGGATCCCCGCACTCGACGTGCGGATCCACCTCGGCATCGACGGCATCTCCCTCCCCCTTCTGGTCCTGACCGCGCTGCTGACCTTCCTCTGCGCGCTCTACAGCTACTTCAAGATGCCCGCGGGCCCTTCCCCGAAGGCGTTCGTCGCCCTGCTGCTCGTCCTAGAGTCCGGCACCCTCGCGACCTTCGCCGTCCTCGATCTGGTGCTGTTCTTCCTCGCCTTCGAGACGGTGCTGATCCCGATGTACTTCCTCATCGCCCGGTGGGGCGGTGCGGAACGGACCCGGGCCGCCTGGAAGTTCATCCTGTACACGCTGCTCGGTTCGGTCGTGATGCTGCTGGGCCTGCTCCTGATCGGAATCAAGTCCGGCACATTCGACATGGTGGCACTCGCCACTGACAACGGCCGCGGGCTGACCACATCCGTGCAGGTCATCGCCGTTCTGGCGATCGGGCTCGGGCTCGCGGTCAAGACGCCGATGTGGCCGCTGCACAGCTGGCTGCCGGACGCCCACACCGCCGCGCCCACCGTCGGCTCGGTCCTGCTGGCCGGCGTCCTGCTGAAGATGGGTACGTACGGGGTCGTCCGGATTCTGCTGCCGGTGGCGCCAGAGGGGATGCGCACGTTCGCGCCGTACCTCGCGGCGCTCGCGGTCGTCGGCATCATCTACGGATCCCTGGCCTGCCTCGCCCTCGCCAAGCGGGGCGCCAAGGGCGACCTCAAGCGCCTCATCGCGTACTCCTCCGTCGGCCACATGGGCTTCGTCCTGCTCGGCATCGCGACGATGACCCCGACCGGCGTGAACGGCGCCCTCTTCGCCAACATCGCCCACGGCCTCATCACCGGCCTGCTCTTCTTCCTGGTCGGCGCGTTGAAGGACCGTACGGGCAGCACCGACCTCGACACCCTCGCCCAGGAGACCGGCGCCGCCCTCTACGGCCGGGCGCCGCGCCTGGGCGGTCTGCTCGCCTTCGGCGCGGTCGCCTCCCTCGGACTGCCGGGCCTCGCCGGCTTCTGGGGCGAGATGCTGGCGCTGTTCGGTGCTTTCAAGCCCGCGGACGACCTCAGCCGCCCGGCCTTCCTGACGTTCATGGCGATCGCCGCCTTCGGCACCCTGCTCACCGCCGCGTACATGCTCGTCGTGGTGCGCCGGGTCTGCATGGGCGCCGTACCGCAGGACGAGCCCCCGCGCCTCGCCGACGTCCGGAGCTACGAGTTCGCGGCCTGGACCCCGCTCGTCGTCCTCACCCTCGTCGCCGGACTCTGGCCCAAGGCCCTGCTCGGCCTCACCGATCCGGCCGTGCAGCAGCTCCTCGCAGGAGGCACCCGATGAGCTCCCTGGTCCAGTCCGTCGACTGGCTCGCGATCGCGCCGCCCACCGTCACCGCGCTCGTCGGACTCGCCGTGCTCGTCGCCGACCTCTTCGTCGGCGACGCCAGGAAACCCCTGCTCGGCTGGGTCTCCGTCGCGGGACTCGCCGCGTCCGCCCTCCTGCTGCTGCCCCTCCTGGACGGCGACCGCGCCACCTTCTGCCTGGCCGGGGACCCCGGTGTGTGCAGCTACACGGCCGACCGCTTCACGGTCGTCGTCCAGCTCCTGGTCCTAGGGGGCGCCCTCCTGGCCGCCCTGCTGTCCGTCACGGCCCTCAGGGACGCCGACCGGGAGCTCCCGGAGGGCGAGTTCTGGTTCCTGCTGCTCTCCTCCGCCGCGGGCGCCGCCCTGCTGCCCGCGTCCCGCGACCTCGCGACCTTGGTCGTCGCCCTGGAAGTCGCCTCGCTGCCCGCCTTCGCCCTGGTCGGCATCAGACGCGGCGACCGCAAGTCCTCCGAGGCGGCACTGAAGTTCTTCCTGTCCTCGGTCACTGCCACCGCCGTCAGCCTCATGGGCATCAGCTTCGTGTACGCCACGACCGGCACCCTGTACCTCACGCGGATCGCGGACCGCATCCAGCACGTCGACGGGCAGTTCCACACGCTGGCCCAGACCGGAGTGGTCCTCACCCTGGTCGGCTTCGCGTTCAAGACCGCCGCCGTGCCCTTCCACTTCTGGGTGCCCGACACCTACGTGGGCGCGCCCCTGCCGATCGCCGCCTACCTGTCGGTCGTCGGCAAGGCCGTCGGTTTCTCCGGCCTGATCCTGGTCACCGTCCTCGGCTTCCCGTCGTACGCGGACGTCTGGGGCCCCGCGCTCGCCGCCCTGGCCGCCCTCACGATGACCGTCGGGAACGTCGGGGCCCTGCGCCAGCGGGCCACGCGCGCGTACAGCGCGATCCGCCTGCTCTCCTGGTCCTCCGTCGGACAGGCCGGTTACCTCCTGGTGCCGATCGCGGCCGCCGGGTACTCCGAGGACGCCGAGAAGGCCATCGGTTCCACCGTGGCCTACGCCCTGATGTACGCCGCCGTGAACCTCGGCGCCTTTGCCGTGGCCGCGCTCGTCGCCCGCAAGAGCCCCCTGAACCGCATCAGTGACTACCGCGGCCTCTATGCGGCGAGCCCGCTGTCCGCCCTGGTCCTCGGCTTCTTCCTGCTGTGCCTCGCGGGCCTGCCCCCGGGCGTCATCGGTCTCTTCGCCAAGGTCACCGTCTTCTCCGCGGCCGTCGACGCGGGCCTCGGCTGGCTGGCCGTGGTCATGGCCGTCAACGTCGTCATCGCGCTCTTCTACTACCTCCAGTGGACGGCGCTGCTGTTCCGCGCCCCGGAGGGCGAGACCGTCAGGCACCGCGTACCGGCCCCGCTCACGGCGGCGATCGCCCTGACGGCCGTCCTCGGAATCGCCCTCTCCGGGGCACCCCAGCTGATCCTGCGCTTCTCCGGCACCGGACTCTTCTGAGCCCTCACCCGGACGGCCCACGCGCGCGGGTGCGCGCACAAGGGAACTAGTGCCTCCCGCCTGGCGTTGACCAGTACGGGAGGGTCCACTGGAAGTGGAAGCACAGCATCAGAAAGCAAGGGTTCCCCTGCCGCACCACTTGGAGGGCGTACCGTGCACCGCCGGCACAACGGGCTCAGGACCGCCGTACTCCTCGGGGGACTGTCCGCACTCATCATCGTCATCGGCAGCTTCTTCGGGCGTACGGGGCTGGTCGTCGCGCTCCTCGTCGCGGTCGGCACCAACGCGTACGCGTACTGGAACAGCGACAAGCTGGCTCTACGCGCGATGCGCGCCCGCCCGGTCAGCGAGTTCGAGGCCCCCGCGCTGTACCGCATCGTCCGTGAGCTCTCGACCCAGGCCCGCCAGCCGATGCCGCGCCTGTACATTTCACCGACCGAGGCGCCGAACGCGTTCGCGACCGGCCGCAACCCGCGCAACGCGGCGGTGTGCTGCACCGACGGGATCCTGCGCATCCTGGACGAGCGAGAGCTGCGCGGTGTCATCGGCCACGAGCTGAGTCATGTGTACAACCGCGACATCCTCATCTCGTCCGTCGCCGGCGCCCTCGCCTCCGTGATCATGTTCCTGGTCAACTTTGCCTGGCTGATCCCGATCGGCCGGTCGAACGACGACGACGGCCCCGGTCTTCTGGGCATGCTGCTGATCATGCTCCTGGGCCCGCTGGCCGCCTCCCTCATCCAGCTCGCCATCAGCCGTTCCAGGGAGTACGAGGCGGACGCCTCGGGCGCCCAGCTCACGGGCGACCCGGTGGCCCTGGCGAACGCGTTGCGCAAGCTCGAGATGGGTACGAAGCAACTACCGCTGCCCCCGGAGCCGCGCATCGAGACCGCGAGCCACATGATGATCGCCAACCCCTTCCGTCCGGGGCAGGGACTGACCAAGCTGTTCTCAACCCACCCGCCCATGGCGGAGCGCATCGCCCGGCTCGAGAAAATGGCAGGTCGCCAGCGATGAAGACAATCCTGAACGTCATATGGCTCGTCCTGAGCGGCTTCTGGCTGTTCCTCGGTTACCTGCTGGCCGGGGTCCTGCTGTGCATCACGATCATCGGCATACCCTTCGGGATCGTTCTCCTGAGTGCAGCATCGCGCTCGGGTCGACGCGCCCTTCGATGACCATTGAGGGCAGCAGCTCAGGCTCCGGCAGGGGGACGTGCTCCAGCCCCACAAGAGCAGCACGCGCTGGCGCCGCCTGACCGCGGACCGACAGGCTCTGCTCGCGCTGGCCCATCTGCGCTGCGGGGACACGTACGCCCAGCTCGCGGCCGGCTTCGGGATCGGGCTGGCCACCGTCTACCGGTACATGGTCGAGGCGGTTGAGGCCCTGGCCGCCCTTGCCACCACTCTCCAGCAGGCCATGACCGTCGCCGCCAACAAGGCATTCGTGATCCTGGACGGCACCCTGCTGCACATCGACCGCATTGCCGCCGACCGCCCCTACTACTCTGGAAAGCACAAGCGCCACGGCATGAACGTCCAGGTCATCGCCGACGCGTTCGGACGCCTCCTCTGGGCCTCACCTGCCCTGCCGGGTGCCGTCCACGACATCAAAGCCGCACGCACCCACGGCATCATCGAAGCTCTCACCCAAGCCAGCATCCGGACGTGGGCCGACAAGGGATATCAGGGCGCTCGGGGGACGATCCGGGTGCCTTACCGGGGCCGCTGGAGCGAGCTGCCAGCCGGGAAGCGTGCGGTGAACTCCTCCCACGCCCGGATCCGAGCCGTCGGAGAGCAGGCCAACGCCACCCTGAAGAGTCGGCGGCTCCTGCGCAAACTCCGTTGCAGCACCATCCGCATCATCGACATCGTCAAGGCCGTCCTGGCCTTGCACACCTTGCCACGGCAGCCAGAGATCGCTGCGGCTGGAGGCAGGGACAAGGACAGCGCCACCATCCACGAAAGCAAGGGAAATCGCTCACCGTGACAGACGTCAGAGTCACCTACGACAAGACCGTCAACGCAGCGTACGTATACCTCACCGAACCGCAGGCCCGCGTGATGTCCGCGCGCATGTATCCCTGCGATCCAGTGGACGTCGACGGCATGATCAACCTCGACTTCGACGAGCAGGGCCGCCTCATCGGCATCGAGGTGTTGGCGGCCAGTTCAAAACTGCCCGAGTACCTGCTCCAGTCCGCGGAGCGGCTTGACACCGAAGGTGCATGACCAGCCGAGCACCACGCTCGCGGCGAACAGGTTGGAAAAGGCTCAGTGCTGAGGACGTACCGCCAAGGCGTTGCCGCAGGTCACGCGAGCTGACCACATCCGGTTCTGTGGCCGACGGAGTTATTACCGCGTGAGCGGGGGCTTGGCTGAGGCCAGCGCGAGGCCGCCAACCTCAGCAAGGCTGCGGCACTCCGCAGCGGAGACGAGGCCGGACACCTGGCAGGCACCGCGGTCAGCGCGCGCCGAACCTCTGATCCGTGGCAACTACCTCACGCCCAAGCGGCATGAGCGAGATCGGGATCAGCTTCAAGTTGGCCCAGCCGAATGGGATGCCAATGATTGACACGAACAGCGGGATGCTTGTGATCAGGTGGCCCAGCGCCAGCCACCATCCCGCGAAGATCACCCAGATCACGTTGCCGATGAACGAACCCGCCCCAGCCCCCGGCCGGTCCACAGTGGTCCGGCCGAAGGGCCATAGGACGAAGCCGGCGATGCGCAGCGACGCGATGCCGAATGGGATGGTGACAATCAAGACGAAGCAGATCAGCGCAGCGAGCAGGTAGCCGAGCGCCATCCAGATGCCGCAGAAGACCAGCCACAGGATGTTGAGCAGCAGGTTGAACACCTTCATGATCGGCACCTCTTCAAGTCGCTCGGCCAGCTCTGCCTGCTGACACAAGTATCAGCTGCTCATGCGTTCAGACGGAACCTCAGCGCCCTTGTAGCGTGATCGGGAACGTCCTGAAACGATCCCGTTCGGGATCGCCTCGTTCCGGATCGGCGTCTACGCCCTGTGGCCGTTCGGCTATACGACGGTGGAGCGCCACGTCGCCGGTGCCCCGTCCTGCCTGGGCAACGCCCTGTGGCTGATCCTCGCGGGCTGGTGGCTCGCCCTGGCGCACATCGTGACCGGCGTCGCCCTGTGCTTCACGATCATCGGCATCCCGTTCGGCATAGCGAACTTCAAGCTGATCCCCGTCTCCCTGCTGCCCCTGGGACGCGAGATCGTCCGCACGGACCAGCCCTTCGCCGCGCGATAAGGCGCCGGAAACCGGGAGCGGGAAAGTCCAGGGGAGAGCAGGGTGCGCCCGCCGAGATACGCCCTGGTGGCGTACGACCTGGACGCCGAGTACCCCGACGAGACCGGGAGCGAGCGGACCTGGGCCCTGTGCGAGGACGCCGAGGACCTGTGCGCCGATACGGCACCTACCGCGCGCGGGGTCTACGCGTTACTGGGCTGCGAGCCGGCCGGCCGGCTGCGCCGAGCCGTCGTGGAGGCCCGCTCCGAGGGCTCGGCACCGCTCGGCTCGCTCACCCTGGAGATCCTCGACAAGAACGGCGCGGGCACCGACGAGTGGTACCTGGAGGACGTCCGCGTCCTGGGGGACCGCCCCTGCGCGCGTGACCTGTCGCTCCGGGACGTACGCGTGGAAGGAGCCGAGTCCGCCGACGATGGCTCCGACCATCCCCAGTGCCCGCCGCTCTCCCCGGGCTACCGCATCCTCGGCGCACAGGGCGAGCGGCACGGCGTCTGCAAGGACCTCGCCCACGTCCGGCAGGAGAACCCGGACCTGCTCGCGTCGCCGCTGCGGCTGCTCGGCTGTTCCCCGCGCGGAGCCCTGCGCGCAGCTTTGGACGCGGGCGAGGAGGACCTCGGCCACGCCACGCTGCTGCGCTTGGACGCGCACGGCCGCACCGTCCAGTCGGCCGTCGAGGGCGAACTCACCGCCTGGATCCCCTCCGCACGAGGGCGCGGCCTCGTCGACCTCACCCTCGCCCCCTGGCCGGACCGTCTCCCGGCCGCGGCCCCCGAGGTCTGGGATGTGTGGTGGCACGGACGCCCCGCCGAGCCGAACCTGTGGGCCGGATGCTGGCCGCGGGGCCGCTGCTTCTGGCTCGGCACGGCCCTGGAGAACCACGTACCCGACGCCCCGTACCGACCGCCGGGAACGGCCTACCACCTCGACGGCCGCCACATCACCGACCTGGACGGCTTCTTCTGCGCACTGGGCGAGGCGGTCAACGGCCCCGGCGGGTACTTCGGCTGGGGTCTCGACGCCCTGCACGGCTGCCTAAGCGGACACTGGGGTGCCGGGGGCCCGTTCATGCTTGTGTGGCACGAGGCCGAAGCCGCCCGCACCTGCCTGGGCGTCACGCCGCACACCGACCACCGCGCACTTCCCTGCTTCGAGGAACTGCTCGCCTTCCTGACCGGACACGGCATCGACGTGCGGCTCGCCTAGCTCTCGGCACCTGCCGGGCCGTCCCCGCCCGCCTGCCGCGCAGCCCACATCCCACACCCCACACCCCACACCCCACACTCGCCCAACAGCCGAGTCACCCACGTCATCCACAGCGGAGCCGCCCTCAACCACCCCTTATCCACAGATGAGTTGTCCGTAGTTGCTCGCATTCGCCGCTGCTTGCGGCCGGGTTGTCCACAGGTCCGCCCGCTTGTCAGTGGCGCGCTGCATCATGAACCCATGACCGAGATCGAGCAGTTGCTGGCACGGGTGGCCGAGCGGGCCCGTACCACCCGCCCGTGGGGCTGGCCTTCGCTCCCCGCGCCCCTGGACGCCTCCGTGATCGCCCGCGCGGAGTCCACCCTGGGCTTCCCCCTGCCACCTCTGCTCGCCGCCCTCTATCTGCGGATAGGAGACGGCGGGTTCGGCCCGGAATACGGCCTGCTGCCCCTCCTCGACAGCTCGCCCTCCGGCGAACCGGCCGCCGTCGCGCAGTACGGCACCAATCGCGCCGACGGCCGCGAGGACCCGGACTGGCCGTGGCCGGAGGGCATCCTGCCCATATCCCACTGGGGCTGCGGGATGTACGCGTGCGTGGACTGCCGGTCCCCGGACGGCCTCGTCCTGCTCTTCGAACCGAACGCGGACGACGCCGGCGAAGCCTGGTACGTCGACGCCCCGAGCCTCGCCGACTGGCTGCGCACCTGGCTCGACGGCACCGGTTGGTACGAGGAGTCGAACGACGGCACGGACCTGATCCCGTGGCCCGACTTTCGCATACGCACCGGCCAGACCGAGAAACGGTGAGATACCTACTGCCTCACTTACTACCTCAGCCGCTACGTCCCTGCGTCCTTGCCCGCCTTGCCGCGTCACTCGTCACTGCCGTGACGCCCACCGCACCCGTACCCCGTACAGCCCCGCCCCCATGAGCACGACAGCCGCCCCGAGGACGACCGAGGTACCAGGGAGGGCGAACGCGAGCGTCGTGCACCCGAGGAGCCCCACGGCCGGCACGATCCGCGCGGTCCGAGCCGCGTCGAGCGTCCAGGCGGACGCGTTGGCCACCGCGTAGTACGTCAGCACCCCGAAGGAGGAGAAGCCGATGGCACCCCGCACATCCACCGTCGCGGCCAGCACCGCGACCATCAGGCCGACGGCGAGCTCGGCCCGGTGGGGCACCTGGAAGCGCGGCTGTACGACGGCCAGTGAGATGGGCAGATGCCGGTCCCGGGCCATGGCGAGCGTCGTCCGGGAGACGCCGAGAAGCAGTGCGAGGAGCGAGCCGAGCGCGGCCACGGCCGCACCCGCCCGCACCACGGGCACGAGCCCGGGCACACCCGCGGCCCGCACGGCGTCCGCCAGCGGCGCCGCGGACCGGCCGAGGCCGTCCGTCCCGAGCACGGACAGCGCGGCCACGGCCACGGCCGCGTACACCACGAGCGCGATACCCAGCGCCGACGGGACCGCACGGGGAATGGTGCGCGCGGGATCCCGTACCTCCTCGCCGAGCGTCGCGATCCGGGCGTACCCGGCGAACGCGAAGAACAGCAGACCGGCCGCCTGAAGCGCCCCGCCCGCACCGGCCGGGACCTCGACGTTCAGCCGCTCTGCGTCGGCGGCGTCGGAGCCGAGACACACGACCACCACGGAAGCGAGGACCGCGAGGACCACCGTCACGATCGCCCGCGTCAGCCGGGCCGACTTCTGGACACCGCCGTAGTCGACCGCGGTCACGACCACCACGGCCGCGACCGCCACCGCGTGCGCCTGACCCGGCCATACGTACACGCCCACAGTGAGCGCCATCGCCGCGCAGGAGGCCGTCTTGCCGATGACGAAGCACCAGCCTGCCAAGTACCCCCAGAAGTCCCCGAGCCGCTCGCGCCCGTACACGTACGTGCCGCCCGAGGCCGGGTACCGGGCCGCCAGCCGCGCCGAGGACATCGCGTTGCAGTAGGCGACCACCGCGGCGATCGCGAGCCCGAGCAGCAGCCCTGACCCGGCCACCCGTGCGGCGGGGCCCAGTGCCGCGAAGATGCCGGCCCCGAGCATCGCCCCGAGCCCGATGACGACCGCGTCCCCGACTCCGAGTGTCCGCCGCAAGCCGGAAGGAGAACGACCGGAAGGAGAATGGAAGGACGGGCTCCCGGTCGGCTCTCCGCCCTGCTCGGCTCCGGACTGTGTCATGAATCGCACCCTATTGAGCACCGCAACCGGTGAATGCCGCACAGGCGTCTTTCCCGGCAAGAGGTCACAAGACGCCGATACCGGTGTCAACAGCAAGTCGACCGCATGAACACAGTGCGACCCGAGCAGGAGCACACCACAAGCACAGCGCGGAGAGGCAGGGTCACGGCATGGGCATCATCAGCTGGATCATTCTTGGGCTGCTGGCCGGAGCCATCGCCAAAGTCCTGCTGCCTGGACGCGACCCGGGCGGCTTCATCGGCACGACCCTCATCGGGGTCGCGGGCGCCTTCATCGGCGGCTGGATATCCGCCAGGTGGCTGGACCACCCGATCACGAAGCAGTTCTACGACGGTGCCACCTGGGCCGCGGCGATCGGCGGCTCGCTCGTCCTGCTGATCATCTACCGCATCCTGTTCGGAGACTCGCGCCGCTGAGCGCGTACCCCTCAGGCCGCAGCCAGCAGGAGGAAGGGTGGGCACCGCCGGGGCCCACCCTTCCTCGTACGCGAACGCGCGAGGCCCGCGGTGGCTGCCGGTACGGGCTACCGGTAGTTCACGAACTGCAACGCGAAGTCGAAGTCCTTGCCCTTCAGGAGCGAGATCACGGCCTGCAGGTCGTCGCGGCTCTTCGAGCTGACGCGCAGTTCGTCACCCTGCACCTGGGCCTTCACGCCCTTGGGGCCCTCGTCACGGATGATCTTCGCGACCTTCTTCGCGTTGTCCTGGGAGATGCCCTCCTCGATGGACGCGAAAATCTTGTACTCCTTGCCGGAGAGCTGAGGCTCACCGGCGTCCAGCGCCTTCAGCGAGATCCCACGCTTGATCAGCTTGGTCTCGAACACGTCGAGGATGGCCTTCACCCGTTCCTCGGAGTTCGCCTCCATCAGGATCTTCTCGCCGGACCAGGAGATCGAGGCGCCGACGTTCTTGAAGTCGTAGCGCTGGGAGATCTCCTTGGCGGCCTGGTTGAGGGCGTTGTCGACCTCCTGCCGCTCGACCTTCGAGACGATGTCGAAACTGGAGTCGGCCATGTCCTGTGGCTCCTTGTATCGGGGTGCGTAGGGGCGTGCGCGGAGCCGACAGGGGCTCGCGCAGCATCCGGATAAGCCTAGCCACCCCGGCACCGCCGAGTGCTGATCAATCGGGTGGCGAAGCACCCCCGTGCATCAGGTATCGTTTACGTCGTTGCCACGGAGCACCGCCGCAAAGCGGTCCTCACGGCAGCAACCCCGGCGGTGTGCCCGAGCGGCCAAAGGGAGCAGACTGTAAATCTGCCGGCTCAGCCTTCCCAGGTTCGAATCCTGGCGCCGCCACGCTGAGGGAGACCCCCTCCGAACTGCGAGATCGCAGTTCGGAGGGGGTCTCTTCGTGTTTTGGAGTGGTCTGGCCGAGCGGGGGCGGTGGGGGGCCGGGGTACGCTGCCCGCTCGCTGCGAGGCATGAGGACCGTGAGGGGCGACAGGGGGCGTGGCTATGGTGCGTCGAGCTGCGGAGGGCCGGTACCGATACCAGTACCGGACCGGTGGGCCCAGCGGCAGCCGCGGCAAGGGCATTGTGGTCGGTGTTGTGCTCGGGGCCGTGCTTGCTGTTGCGGGGTGTGGTGCGGGAGCAGGGAAGGGTGGTGGCTCCGGGGCCGGGGGCGATGCCGGTGCCAGCGGGTCCGGTGGGAAGGGTGGGGCTACGACGGAGGCGTCCGTCGCCTCTCTGACCTGGGAGTTCGAGTACATCGCGGACTTCAGCGGGAAGGTCGCCGATGTCGCCGCCCTGGCCGAGGACGACATCTGGGCGGTCGGGACCGAGAACAACGGTCAGTCCGGCGCCCGTCTGCTGCACTACGACGGCAAGCGGTGGACGCGCGAGGCCCTTCCCGAGGCTCTCGGCGCCACCGACTATCCGCCCCTGCTCGAAGAGGTCGGCGACGACGCCCTGTGGCTGCGGCCGCAGCTCTCCGGTGACGATACCGGCGCGAGCAGCTGGGCGGCGTGGGACGGCAACCGCTGGTCCAAGGTGACCAATCCTCCTCCCGGCAAGGTCGAAGACCTTGAGGCCGCGGGGCCGGACGACATCTGGGCCCTCGTCGGTGAGCAGACCGCCCAGCACTGGGACGGCGCCCGGTGGACCGCGACGCGGCTGCCGTACGGGGCGGCGGACCTCGCGGTGGCGGGGGCGGACGACGTCTGGGCGGTCGGCAGCCGCTCGACCGGGCCGGGTACCGAGCTGAGCGGCGGCGAACGGTACAGCCAGCCCGCCTCGATGCACTGGGGCGGCACGTCCTGGAAGTCGGTGGAGACGCCGCAGGCCCGTTTCGAGGAGCCGATCCCGCCGGAGCCCGGCGCCGGCCTCGACCAGGTGTTCGCGCTCGACGGCGGTGAGGTGCGCGCGTACGGACACAACAGCTTCAACCACGGCGAGGTCGAGGACGAACCCGACGACGAGTACCTGCGGCTGAGCTGGAACGGCTCGAAGTGGGTCGAGACGGAGGCGGCGCCCGGCCAGTGTTCGCTGCGGATCCCGGTGGCCCAGGACGACGAGGGGCTTTTCCTGGACGGCAACTGGTATCTGACCGACGACGGGCGGTGCGTGAAGATCAAGCGGCACCGGCTGCCGCTGTCGACCGGGGCCGGCAAGAAGTCGAACCAGTCGATGTGGCTGGAGGAGATCCACCGGCTGCCCGGCAGCGACGAGTGGCTGGGCGCCGGACACGTCCAGGTCAACCAGTCCGGCGACCCCTTCGACGCCCCCGTCGTCGTACGCCTCAAGCGCGGCGGCCGACCGGCGTCTCAGGCGCGGCGGCCGACCGGTGCCTCAACTCGCGACGGCTGACTGGCGCCTCACGCGGCCGCCGCAGGCCGGTCGACTGTCGGTCCCGCGAGGCACACTGATCCCATGTCTTCGCGTCGCAGAAGCTGCCCCGAGTGCCGTCGTGAGATCGCCGTCGTCGCGGGGCGGTTCGCGCGGCACGATCCGCCCGGGGCGCGGGAGAGCGCCGAGCTGGTGTCCTGCCCCGGGTCCCGGCGGCAGGCGGAGCTGGGAGCCGCGCAGCCCACGCTGGACGGATATGTCGTGCCCGACTTCCCCGGGCAGCTGTCGCTGTTCTGACCGACCCGACCCGACCTGAGCCAACCCGACCCGACCAAAGAGACGCATCGGATCGGACCGGACCACTCAGCTCTGCCCTCGACCCCGCCTGGTTCTCCTGATTCGCCCGGATCTCCTAGTTCTCCTAGTTCTCCTCATTCGCCTAGTTCGCCTAGTTCTCTTAGTTCTCCTACGTTCTTCTAGTTCCCCGCCACCGACTTCACCGCCACCGGGACCGGCGTCGAACCGCTGATCAGTTCCAGGGTCAGGCCGGCCGTCGCCGGGGTGTCCAGCAGTTCCGCCAGGACCGCCGCCACGTCGTCCCGGGGGATCGAGTCACGGCCGGTCGATGCCTCCAGCCGGACCCGGCCGGTACCGGCGTCGTTCGTGAGGGCGCCGGGTCGCAGAATCGTCCAGTCCAGTCCCGTACGGCCGCGTACGTTCTCGTCGGCCTCGCCCTTGGCGCGCTGGTAGACGTCGAAGACCTCGTCGCCGGTGCGCGAGGGATCCGCGCCCATGGACGACACCACGATGTACCGCCGTACTCCGGCCAGTTCGGCCGCGTCCGCGAACAGGATGGCGGCGTCCCGGTCGACCGTGTTCTTGCGTTCCGCGCCGCTGCCCGGGCCCGCGCCGGCCGCGAAGACGACCGCGTCCGCACCCCGCAGGCGCTCGGCGGTCTCCTCCACGGAGGCGGATTCCAGATCGAGTACGACCGGTTCGGCGCCGGCCTCCCGCAGTTCGTCGCCGTGCTCCGGACGGCGGATGACCCCCACGACCTCGTCACCGCGCGCAGCGAGCAACCGCTCCAGCCGCAACGCGATCTGACCATGACCTCCAGCGATGACAATGCGCATGATTCCGACCGTACGCCCGAGCGTGCCCGTTCGCCGCGCAACCTTGTGGACGGTTCATGAGTCACATGGGTGATCGCTGTGAACGTCGAGAGCCGTCGTGCGCCGTGCATCGTGCATCGTGCGCCGTATGTCGTGCGCCGTGCGTCAGCGCGCGAAGGTGTGAGGAGAATCGTCATCACCGTTCCCGCCCCCACCACCGCCACCGCCACCATTGGTACGACCACCGTCGCCACCGTCACGAGCGCCGCGATATCCGTCCGGAACGGCCGTGCCGTACGGCGGACCGCCGCCGCGGCCGGTTGTGCCGCCGTACTGCTCGCCACGGCCGCGGCCTGCGGCACGGTCGAGAACTTCACCGGCGGACAGAAGGTGGACAACGCCGTCGATCGGCTCGGCGAACAGAAGTCGCTCGCCGTCGAGCTGAGCCTGGACGCCGGGCCCGAGGCGCTGGCCTCGCTGGCGGGAGGCGCGGGTTCCGGCAGTGCGATGCCCACCGGGATGGCCGGGTTCATGGCCGGGCTGCACGTCGACGTGTCCGTCGAGTCGAAGAAGCCGCTGGCGGAATCCGGGGAGAAGGACCTCGTCGGGACGAGCGTCAGCTTCGCCGGGGCCGACGGTGTGCTCGCCGAGTACCGGGTGGTCGGCGACTTCACGTACTACCGGGCCGACGCGGAGGCCATGAGCGCGGCGATGGGCTTTCCGCTGCCCGGCGCCGACGAACTGCCCGAGGACGCCGGTGCGTTGCGGACGGTCCTCAGCGGCAAGTGGGTCAAGCTCGACAACCGCGAGTTGAAGAAGGCACAGAAGGCACAGCAGGAGCAGGAGGCAGACGGTGATGCGTCCGGGGGAGCCGGCGGTTCCGATGCCGGGGAGACCGGATCCGGCTCCGGCTCCGGCGACATCGACGCCAAGACCCAGCAGAAGGTCGTGAAGGCCGTGCGTGACGTGATCGCGCACGAGGTCACCTTCCGCGACGAGGGTGGCAGCGACGGCACCGAACTCGTCGTCGCCAAGGCCGGTTTCCGTGATCTCCTCACCGGTCTCGCCGACGAACTCCGCCCGCTCCAGGACGAACTCCCGCCCGGTACCGAACTGCCCACCGCCCAGGACCTGAAGGGCGCCCCGGACAAGAAGGTCGCCGTGAACTTCACGCTGAAGAACGGTGACCTGGACCGGATCGAGATCGACCTCGCGTCGCTCGCGGACGAGGCGAAGGGCGTCGAAGTGCCGCTGGTCCTGGAGTTCGGCGAGGCACAGGACGTCAGCGCGCCGTCGGCCGCCGAGGAGGTACCCGTCGACGCGATCTCGGGCGCGGGCGGCCTGTTCTCCGCCGGGACGCTCCTCGGCGGAATGTCCTGACCTGACGACGACCAGCGGCCACCGAGCTGCACAACCAACCTCAGGACGGCTCCCCCCGCCCCTGCCGGGGCAGATCCAGCGCCACCGCGGCCGCCGAGTTGCAGTACTCCCGTACCGCGCTCGTCCGTGCCACAACGCGCCCCCGGTGCACAACGATACGGCTGTACGCGAGTGAAAGCGCCCCCGCGAGCCGGTCGCCGCGCACCGCGAGCAGTTCCGCCGGGAAACCGGCCTCGAGGCGGAGTTCGGGCAGGCCGAGCGCGGCCCGGGCGGCGCCGCTGACCGCGTCGTACGCGTCCTCGGGCCGCAGCCCGTACCGCGAGGCCAGCAGGAAGGCCGCCTCCAGCGGGTCCCCGCGGCCCGCCGGGCTGGCCACGTCGCGCAGCGCGCCGCTGCCCGCGGCGACCCGTACACCGGCCGACCGCAACAGCCGTACGGGCGCGGTGCCGCGCCGGTCCACGCTGCCGCAGCCGCCCTGGGGGAGGCACACCACCGTGATCCCGGCCGCGGCGAGCTGGTCGGCGGTGCGGGCGGCCACCTCCTCGGGCAGCCGCCCGAGACCGGCGCACGGGCCGAGGGCCACGCCCGGGCGCAGCCCGCCCGCCATCGCCGCGATCCTGGCCAGCCGGGCGGGATCGGCGCCGTCCGTGTGCAGGTCGACCGGGCAGCCGTGCTCGGAGGCGATCTCCAGCACCGCTTCGACGTAGCCCGTCGGATCGGGGTCGGCGTCGGGGCAGCCGCCCACCACGGAGGCGCCCATCTTCACGGCGTCCCGCAGCAAGGCGAGGCCGTCGGCGCCGGCCACTCCGGTGAGCAGCCTGGGCATGGCGACGGTGGACAGTTCGGCCAGCCCGCGCAGCGCCCGGCGTGCCTGGAGCACCGCGGTCAGCGCGTCGAGGCCCTGTACGTCACCGACGTGGACGTGCGAGCGCAGCGCCGTCGCCCCGTGCCCGAGCTGGAGCAACGCCGCCTCGGTGGTCCGCCGCTGCACCTCCTCGGTGTCGTACGAGACCGGCCCGTCGGCGTCGGCCGTGAAGGCCGTGTCACTGTGGGCGTGCGGTTCGGCCGGGGCCGGCAGCAGCAGATAGCCGTTGAGGTCCACGCGCGTGCCCCGGGCGGCGGGGTCCTGGGCCGCGCCCCGCGCCAGGCTTCCGGCGGTACCCACGGCCTCGATGCGTCCGCCGCCCAGCCGTACGTCCACGGTCCGGCCGTCGGGAAGCCGCGCCCCGCAGAGCAGAAGCGCGGCCGCAGCCGTATGCCCCGACGAGGGCGTTGAAGGCGAAGAGGAAGGCGAGGAGGGCGAGGAGGACGACGAGTTGGACGGCTGCGGCTGGCTGTCGGTCATCGCGCTCCTGGGGATCGAGGGCGTCTGCGTGGCAGGACGCAAGATCACGCAGAGTGAGTCGAGCGTAGGCTCGCGACGCGGCCGCATCCGGGAAGAGCGCAATAGTCGTACTGACGGGTCGGTGGCCCGGGCGGGCGCCTCTCGGCGGGGCTGCGGGCGGGACTCGTGAGCCGTGTGTGATCTCTTCGGCCTCTTCCGCATCGCTCGCCACTGCCGTTGGCGGCTCATGCCGGCCGGAGCCCGCGCGAGCGTCCCGCGGTGCGCGGACCTGCGCTTCGAGGCGTACGACGGTCCGCGGACCGTCGTGGATCACCGCGGCGCTCCGTACGGGCGGGGAGGCGCCGGCGGGCCGGGAAACAGGCTGGGGCAGGTGCCGCGAAACGGATTTGGGCGATCGGCTGCCGAGCGTGTAATGTCTTCATCGCTCGCCCCAATAGCTCAGTCGGTAGAGCGTCTCCATGGTAAGGAGAAGGTCTACGGTTCGATTCCGTATTGGGGCTCTGGTGTGAAAGGTTCCCGCCGCGAGGCGGGAACTGATCGCATCACAGCGGTGTAGCTCAGTCGGTAGAGCAAGCGGCTCATAATCGCTGTGTCACCGGTTCAAGTCCGGTCACCGCTACTGACAGTAGCCGATTGCGGGGTCGGTCCTTCGATCGGCTACTCTTTTCTGCGTTAATACATCCCATCCGTTCGTCAAGGAGCACTCACGTGGCTGCCACCGACGTCCGCCCGAAGATCACGCTGGCCTGCGTGGAGTGCAAGGAGCGGAACTACATCACCAAGAAGAACCGGCGTAACGACCCGGACCGACTGGAGATGAAGAAGCACTGCCCGCGTTGCAACGCGCACACCGCGCACCGCGAGACGCGATAACCAAGGCTCGCACGCGAGGCCGTCCCCAGTAACGGGGGCGGCCTCGCGTCGTTCCACCGACCGCCTGCCCGTACGTACGTCGCGCACCGTGACGCCGTGCGGGCAGCGGCCGGTACAGGCCCATCAGACGTCACCGGCTGAGACAACCAGGAGGTGCCGAGCCATGGCGCTCGACCAGTCCTTCGTGGGGCGGTCCTACCCGCCCACCGACCCCTATGAGGTCGGCCGGGAGAAGATCCGCGAGTTCGCGGAGGCCGTGGGGGACACCAACCCGGCGTACACGGACCCGGAGGCCGCCAAGGCGCTCGGGTACGCCGATGTGATCGCCCCGCCGACCTTCGTGTTCTCCATCACCTTCAAGGCCGCGGGGCAGGTCGTCCAGGACCCGCAGCTCGGCCTGGACTACACCCGCGTGGTGCACGGCGACCAGAAGTTCGTCTACAGCCGCCCGGTGCGCGCGGGGGACCGGCTCACCGTGACCTCGACCATCGAGTCGATCAAGTCGATCGCGGGCAACGACATCGTGGACATCCGCGGTGAGGTCCACGACGAGACGGGCGAGCACGTGGTGACGGCCGTGACCAAACTCGTGGCGCGCGCGGCGGAGGAGAGCTGACATGACGGCGAAGGTCTCTTACGCGGACGTCGAGGTCGGCACCGAGTTGCCGGCGCAAAGTTTCCCTGTGAGCCGCGCCACGCTCGTGCAGTACGCGGGCGCCTCGGGCGACTTCAACCCGATCCACTGGAACGAGAAGTTCGCGGTCGGGGTCGGACTGCCCGACGTCATCGCGCACGGCATGTTCACCATGGCCGAGGCCGTCCGCGTCGTCACCGACTGGGCGGGCGACCCGGGTGCGGTCGTCGAGTACGGCGTGCGCTTCACCAAGCCCGTCGTCGTCCCGAACGACGACCAGGGCGCGACGATCGAGGTCAGCGGCAAGGTCGCGGCCAAGCTCGACGACAACACGGTCCGCGTCGACCTCACCGCGATGAGCGCGGGCCAGAAGGTCCTGGGCATGTCCCGCGCGGTCGTACGGCTGGCCTGACGGGGGCACCGGCGACAGGTAGGTCATACGCGTAAGGGGCACCCTCCCTGGAGGGTGCCCCTTACGCGTACCGGGCGCCCGCCAGGGCGGTGCCTCTTACGCGTACCCCGCCCCTTGACGTAGTTAGTGATTGAGTACTAACTTCGTCGCATGGTCAGGATGAGCGCCGAGGAACGGCGTGAAAGTGTCATCCGCGCGGCGATGAGCGAGTTCGCCCGCGGCGGCTACAACGGCACGTCCACCGAGGCGATCGCCAAGCGAGTGGGCGTCTCGCAGCCGTACCTCTTCCGGCTCTTCCCGGGCAAGCGGGCGATCTTCCTCGCGGCGGCCGAGCGCTGCCTCGACGACGCGCGCCGGACTTTCGCGGAGGCTTCCGAGGGGCTGGAGGGCGAAGAGGCCCTGCATGCCATGGCGAACGCGTACATCAAGCTGATCGAGGAGCGGCCGGAGCGGCTGCTCATGCAGATGCAGATGTACGTCGCGGTGGCGGCCGCGGACGAGGCGGGGGACCACGAGCTGGGTGAGGCCGTACGGGCCGGCTGGCTCAGGCTGTGGGACACCGTGCACCTGCCGCTCGGCGCCGACCCGAACGAGACCACGCAGTTCATGGCGTACGGGATGCTGGTCAACTGCCTGGTGGCGATGGGTTTCCCGGCGCAGCACCGGATCTGGGAAGGGCTCTATCCGTCGGCGCGGGTCACGGGCCGGCTGGAGAAGTAGGAAGGGCGGCGCGGCTGCCGGGGGAACGGGCGCAAGCTCGGAGCACTCTCTGGCCTCCGTATGTCCGGAAGAGTTAGTCATCAATAACTAACCATTGATGAGCGAGCCGTAACCCACTCTGGGGGAGAGATGTCACAGCAGACAGCACATCGCGGGGGCGTCGTCTGGGCCCTCGTCATCACCGGCGCCGCCGGCTTCATGGCGGCCCTCGACAACCTGGTCGTCACCACCGCCCTGCCCTCCATCCGCAAGGACCTCGGCGGGGCGCTGGACGACCTCGAATGGACCGTGAGCGCGTACACGCTCACCTTCGCCGTGCTGCTGATGTTCGGCGCGGCCCTCGGCGACCGGTTCGGCCGCCGCCGGCTCTTCCTCGTCGGGCTCACCGTCTTCACCGGCTCCTCCGCGGCTGCGGCCCTGGCGCCCGGCATCGACTCGCTGATCGCCGCCCGAGCCGTCCAGGGCGTCGGCGCCGCGATCATGATGCCGCTCACCCTGACCCTGCTGACGGCCGCGGTCCCGGCCGCGAAACGGGGCATGGCGTACGGGATCTGGGGCGCCGTGAACGGACTCGCCGTCGCGTCCGGGCCGCTCATCGGGGGTAGCCTCACCGAACACGTGTCCTGGCACTGGATCTTCTGGCTGAACGTCCCGCTCGGCCTGGCCCTGCTGCCGCTGGCCCGGCTGCGCCTCGCCGAGTCGTACGGCAACGGCGCCCCGCTGGACCTGCCCGGCACCCTGCTCGCCAGCGGCGGCCTCTTCGGCATCGTGTACGGACTGGTCCGCGGCCCCGCCGACGGCTGGACCAGCGCGTTCGTACTGCTGGGACTGTTCGCGGGCACCGCGCTGCTGGCCGGATTCGTGTTCCACGGCGCGCGTGCCAAGGCCCCCATGCTGCCGATGCGGCTCTTCCGCTCCCGGGCCTTCTCGGGCATCAACGCCGCGAGCCTGCTGATGTTCCTCGGCATGTTCGGCTCGATCTTCCTGCTCAGCCAGTACATGCAGGGCGTCCTCGGCTACTCGCCCACCGAGGCGGGGCTGCGGATGCTGCCCTGGACCGGGATGCCGATGCTCGTCGCCCCGGTCGCCGGTTACCTCTCCGACCGCGTCGGCGGCCGCCCGGTCGTCGCCGCCGGTCTGTTCCTCCAGGCCACCGGTCTGGCCTGGCTCGCCGCAGTCGTCACGACCGACGTGTCGTACGCCGGGCAGCTGCCGGGCCTGATCGTCAGCGGGACAGGGATGTCCCTGTACTTCGCCCCGGCATCCGCCCTGGTCATGTCCAGCGTCCGCCCGGCCGAGCAGGGCATCGCCTCAGGCGCCAACAACGCGCTGCGCGAGGTCGGCGGCGCGCTCGGCATCGCGGTGATGTCCTCGATCTTCTCCGCCCGGGGCGGCTACGAGACGGCGGCGAGCTTCGTGGACGGGCTGCGGCCCGCGCTGTGGACGGGCGCCTCGGTGGTCGCCGTGGCGGGGCTCGCCGCCCTGGCCATCCCGGCGGCGCGACGCGCGGCCCGGACGGAGCCTGCCGCGTCCGGCGGGACGGGCACCCCGGTCGCGGACTCCGACGGCGGCCCGGCCGCGATCGGAACCGAAAGCCCTGCCGACCGTCCGGCAGGCACTCCCACAGGCGCCCCGGCCGACGGCCCGGCCTTGGAGACCGCGTCCCGCTGACGCCCGCCCCCACACCCCCGCACGGGCACGAACACGAGCACAGGCACGACAGACCCGCGCCCCCGGTACCTCCCCGTACCGGGGGCGAAGCCGTCGGCCCGCCGCTCTCTCGTACTCTTGAGCCCGTGCAGGAACTCCACGACGCTCCGCTCGCCCCGCTGACCACCTTCCGGCTCGGCGGCCCCGCCGACCGGCTGATCACCGCGACGACCGACGCGGAGGTGATCGCCGCGGTCCGCGAGGCCGACGACGCCGGTACGCCGCTGCTGATCATCGGTGGCGGGTCGAACCTGGTCATCGGCGACAAGGGGTTCGCGGGGACCGCCCTGCGCATCGCCACGACGGGCTTCGAGCTCGCCGGTACGACGCTGGAGCTGGCGGCCGGAGAGGTCTGGACCGACGCCGTCGCCCGCACCGTCGAGGCCGGTCTCGCCGGTATCGAGTGCCTCGCCGGCATCCCCGGCTCGGCGGGTGCCACCCCCATCCAGAACGTGGGCGCGTACGGTCAGGAAGTGTCGTCCGTCATCACCGAGGTGATCGCGTACGACCGCGAGGCGGGCGAGACGGTCACGCTGTCCAACGCCGACTGCGTCTTCTCGTACCGGCACAGCCGTTTCAAGGCGCACCCCGAGCGCTATGTGGTGCTGCGCGTCCGCTTCGGGCTGGAGGACGCGGCCGGTCTGTCGGGGCCCGTCAAATACGCCGAGACGGCCCGCGCGCTGGGCGTCGAGCCCGGCGACCGCGTCCCCCTCGCCGCCGCCCGCGAGACGGTGCTGAAGCTGCGTTCGGGGAAAGGCATGGTGCTCGACCCCGAGGACCACGACACCTGGTCGGCGGGGTCCTTCTTCACCAACCCGATCCTCACGGACGAGCAGTTCGCCGCCTTCCACGCGCGCGTGAAGGAACGGCTCGGCGCCGACGTCCTGCCGCCCGCGTACCCGGCGGGCGACAGCCACACCAAGACCTCCGCCGCCTGGCTGATCGACAAGGCCGGCTTCACCAAGGGCTACGGCAGCGGGCCGGCGCGGATCTCCACCAAGCACACACTGGCCCTCACCAACCGGGGCGCGGCCACCACGGAGGACCTGCTCGACCTGGCCCGCGAGGTCGTCGCCGGCGTCCACGACGCCTTCGGAATCACCCTCATCAACGAGCCGGTCACCATCGGAGCGAAGCTCTAGTACGCGACCCCGACGCCCTGCTTGACCGTCGCCGGGTCGTCGGTCACCGCCGGCATCGCGTGCGCCACGTCGGCGCGCCCGATGAACCGGCGGTCGGATCGGCGTAGACGCCTTTCAGAATGGCCGACACCAGGCCGCGCACCGTGCGGTCCAGCGGCCCGTCGTCCTCCGGCGCAGGGCCCACGGGAGCCGCGCTCACCTCGACCAGCCGCCGCGTCCCCGCCGCCTCCATCGCGGCGAGCACCGTACGGGTCAGCCGGGCCGCTGCACCCGTGCCGCGTCCGCCCGGTTGCGCGCGCCGAGCCCGGAGAGGACCACCTCCCGGCCCGCGACCGCGGCACGCAGAGCCTCCGGGTCCGTGAGGTCGGTCCGTACCACCTCGAGGCCGTCGCCGGTGACCGGTAGCCGCGCAGGGTCCCGTGAGACGGCCGTGACCCGGTGGCCCGACGCGAGTGCCTGCCGGACGATCTCCTGGCCGATGCCGGGCCATGCAGCACACACCCGCCACGGAGATCGCCCGCCGGGCGGCCCTCTTCCACGAACAGAGCTTCCCGATCGCCGCCTCCCTGTACGCGGAGACGCAGCTCAAGCGCCGCCACGACGAGGCGACGCGGGCCATGGGCGCGGGCCCGCACATCCCCATCGAGGGCGTCGCCGCGTATCTGCGCGCGGAGCAGCGGGCCGGACGGATCCATCCGTTCGCCGACACCTTCGCGGCCGCGTCGCTGCTCCTGGGCGCCTGCGCCCAGCGGGCCTTCGCCTACGACTCCACCGCGGAGGGCACGCCGCCCCCCGTGGACACCTTCGCCCCGGCCGTCGCCCGCACGCTCCTGCGCGGCCTCTCGACGGCCGAGGGGCCCTACTAACCCCTACTGGGAGTCGTGCTCACCGGGCACCGGGGCGGTGAGCCAGTCGTCGACGCCGGCCAGCAGCTTCGCCCGGACGTCCTCGGGGGCGGCCGAACCGCGTACGGACTGCCGGGCCAGCTCGGCCAGCTCGGCGTCCGAGAACCCGTGGTGGCGGCGGGCGATGTCGTACTGGGCGGCCAGCCGGGAACCGAAGAGCAGGGGGTCGTCCGCGCCGAGCGCCATCGGCACGCCGGCCTCGAAGAGCGTGCGCAGGGGGACGTCCTCCGGCTTCTCGTAGACCCCAAGGGCGACGTTCGAGGCCGGGCAGACCTCGCAGGTCACCTGGCGGTCCGCGAGCCGCTTCAGCAGCCGCGGGTCCTCGGCGGCCCGTACGCCGTGCCCGATGCGGGAGGCGTGCAGGTCGTCCAGGCAGTCGCGGACCGAGGCGGGCCCGGTCAGCTCGCCCCCGTGCGGCGCCGCGAGCAGCCCGCCGTCCCGCGCGATCGCGAAGGCGCGGTCGAAATCCCGCGCCATCCCGCGCCGTTCGTCGTTGGAGAGGCCGAATCCGACGATGCCCCGGTCCGCGTACCGCACCGCGAGCCGGGCCAGCGTGCGGGCGTCCAGGGGGTGCTTCATCCGGTTCGCGGCCACCAGGACCCGCATCCCGAGCCCGGTCTCCCGCACGGCCGAGTCCACCGCGTCGAGGATGATCTCCAGCGCAGGGATGAGCCCGCCAAGGCGCGGCGCGTACGACGTCGGGTCGACCTGGATCTCCAGCCACCCGGAGCCGTCCCTGATGTCCTCCTCGGCGGCCTCGCGCACCAGTCGCTGGATGTCCTCGGGCTCTCTGAGGCACGACCGCGCCGCGTCGTACAGCCGCTGGAAACGGAACCAGCCCCGCTCGTCGGTGGCGCGCAGCTTCGGCGGCTCCCCGCCGGTCAGCGCGTCCGGCAGCCGGACGCCGTACTTGTCGGCCAGCTCCAGCAGGGTCGAGGGCCGCATCGACCCCGTGAAGTGCAGATGCAGATGGGCCTTGGGCAGCTCAGAGACATCACGTACACGCTCCATCCCAGGATCTTGCCGTACGCCCCTGTGGCCCCGGTAGCGCTTTCCCTGATCGGGAGCTTGCCCGAACGAAGAAACGAGCCACACGGGAAACGGGAAGCGGGCCGCCTCCCGGGGAGGCGGCCCGCACGCGCGCGTGGAGCGCGGGAAACTCCGTACGGAGCGGGAGGAACGTCAGTCGCGGGCTTCCGCCAGCAGCTTCTGGATCCGCGAGACACCCTCGACCAGGTCCTCGTCACCCAGGGCGTACGACAGGCGCAGGTAGCCCGGCGTGCCGAACGCCTCGCCCGGGACGACCGCGACCTCGGCCTCCTCCAGGATCAGCGCGGCCAGCTCGACCGTGTCCTGCGGGCGCTTGCCGCGGATCTCCTTGCCGAGCAGCGCCTTCACCGACGGGTACGCGTAGAAGGCGCCCTCCGGCTCGGGGCAGACCACGCCGTCGATCTCGTTCAGCATCCGCACGATCGTCTTGCGGCGGCGGTCGAAGGCCTCGCGCATCTTCGCGACGGCGTCCAGGTCGCCCGACACGGCGGCGAGCGCGGCGACCTGGGCCACGTTGGACACGTTGGACGTGGCGTGCGACTGGAGGTTGGTCGCGGCCTTGACGACGTCCTTGGGGCCGATGATCCAGCCCACCCGCCAGCCGGTCATGGCGTACGTCTTGGCCACGCCGTTGACGACGATGCACTTGTCGCGCAGCTCGGGCAGCAGGGCCGGCAGCGACACGGAGACGGCGTCCCCGTAGACCAGGTGCTCGTAGATCTCGTCGGTGAGGACCCACAGGCCGTGCTCGACGGCCCAGCGGCCGATGGCCTCGGTCTCGGCCTCCGTGTAGACGGCGCCCGTCGGGTTGGAGGGCGAGACGAAGAGGACCACCTTGGTCTTCTCCGTGCGGGCCGCCTCGAGCTGCTCGACCGAGACCCGGTAACCGGTGGTCTCGTCCGCGACGACCTCCACCGGGACACCGCCGGCCAGCCGGATCGACTCCGGGTACGTCGTCCAGTACGGAGCCGGGACGATCACCTCGTCGCCCGGGTCGAGGATCGCGGCGAACGCCTCGTAGATGGCCTGCTTGCCGCCGTTGGTGACGAGGATCTGCGAGACGTCGGGCTCGTAGCCGGAGTCGCGCAGGGTCTTCGCGGCGATCGCGGCCTTCAGCTCGGGCAGCCCGCCGGCCGGCGTGTACCGGTGGTACTTCGGGTTCTTGCACGCCTCGACGGCGGCTTCGACGATGTAGTCCGGCGTCGGGAAGTCGGGCTCACCGGCGCCGAAGCCGATCACCGGGCGCCCGGCGGCCTTGAGGGCCTTGGCCTTGGCGTCCACGGCGAGGGTGGCGGACTCGGAGATCGCGCCGACTCGGGCGGAGACCCGGCGCTCGGTGGGAGGGGTTGCAGCGCTCATGGGGCCCATCGTTCCAGACCGGAAATGCGCCCGGCACACCGGTTTCACAGACTGAACACCCGTGTGCGCACGGCGCCGTGAACCGTGCGGACGCTTTCTGTTCGACGCCCGGCCGCGGACCACGTACACTCTCACCTCGTTGGCCTTCACCGGCCGCGTTCTACCGGTGCACACCGAGCACCCGGGCGGATGCGGTACGTTGGGGGAAACAAAGGGTCGTAGCTCAATTGGTAGAGCACTGGTCTCCAAAACCAGCGGTTGGGGGTTCAAGTCCCTCCGGCCCTGCTACACACTCCTTCGCCAGGATGTGTGCGCATGTACGTACTGCATTGCACCGCCGTGCGGCTCAACCGGGCGCGGCACGGCCACGACCCGGAATCAGGTGAGGACGAGTGACGGACGCCGTGGGCTCCATCGACATGCCTGATGCCCAGGATGAGGCGCCGGAGTCCAAGAAGAAGACCCGCAAGGGCGGCAAGCGTGCCAAGAAGGGCCCGCTCAAGCGCCTCGCGCTCTTCTACCGCCAGATCATCGCGGAGCTCCGCAAGGTCGTCTGGCCGACTCGCAACCAGCTGACGACTTACACGACCGTGGTGATCGTCTTCGTCATCATCATGATCGGCCTGGTCACCGTGATTGACTATGGACTCGACCACGCCGCCAAGTACGTCTTCGGCTGAGCCAAGAGCGAAGGGCGCCGTCACCGGCGCCCCTTTCGCGTGTTCCACCCATGTATCCAGGAAGAAGCAGCCACCGTGTCTGACCCGAACCTGAACGACGCCATCGAGCCTCGCGGTGAAGGGGCCGAGTCCGCCGAGGCCGAGCGCGACATCGCCGCGGCGGCGGACGTCGAGAGCGCGGAGGGCACGGACCTGGCCGAGGCCGACGACGCCGAGGCGGCCGAGGCCGACGACGAGTCGGACGCGGACGTCGAGTCCGCCGACGAGGACGTCACCGAGGAGGCCGAGGAGGAGACCGAGCCGGCCGAGCCGGTCGAGCCGGTCGACCCCGTCGCCGCCCTCCGCGAGGAACTGCGCACGCTCCCCGGCGAGTGGTACGTCATCCACACGTACGCCGGTTACGAGAACCGCGTGAAGACCAACCTCGAGCAGCGCGCCGTCTCGCTGAACGTCGAGGACTTCATCTTCCAGGCCGAGGTGCCGCAGGAAGAGGTCGCGCAGATCAAGAACGGCGAGCGCAAGACCATCCGGCAGAACAAGCTCCCCGGCTACGTGCTGGTGCGCATGGACCTGACGAACGAGTCCTGGGGCGTCGTCCGCAACACGCCGGGTGTCACCGGCTTCGTCGGCAACGCCTACGACCCGTATCCGCTGACGCTGGACGAGATCGTCAAGATGCTCGCCCCGGAGGCCGAGGAGAAGGCCGCCCGCGAGGCCGCCGAGGCCGAGGGCAAGCCGGCTCCGGCCCGCAAGGTCGAGGTCCAGGTGCTGGACTTCGAGGTCGGCGACTCGGTCACCGTCACCGACGGCCCGTTCGCGACGCTCCAGGCGACCATCAACGAGATCAACGCCGACTCGAAGAAGGTCAAGGGCCTCGTCGAGATCTTCGGCCGCGAGACCCCGGTCGAGCTGAGCTTCGACCAGATCCAGAAGAACTAGTCCCCTTCGGGACGGTCTTCCGGACACACCGCTTCCGACCAGGTCAGACGGGCTGTCACAGCCCGTCTGACCTGCTCGGTTTTTGGCCGCGCATGGATACCCGTTATCGTTGTGCGGTATGCCTCCATCCGGATGATCCGGATGAGTGGGCTGAAAACTCTCACTAGGACCCGGAGAGAGCAATGCCTCCCAAGAAGAAGAAGGTCACGGGGCTCATCAAGCTCCAGATCCAGGCCGGTGCCGCCAACCCGGCTCCGCCGGTCGGCCCCGCGCTGGGCCAGCACGGCGTCAACATCATGGAGTTCTGCAAGGCCTACAACGCCGCGACCGAGTCGCAGCGCGGTTGGGTCATCCCGGTGGAGATCACGGTCTACGAGGACCGGTCCTTCACCTTCATCACCAAGACCCCGCCGGCCGCGAAGATGATCCTCAAGGCCGCTGGTGTCGAGAAGGGCTCCGGCGAGCCGCACAAGACCAAGGTCGCCAAGATCACCGAGGCGCAGGTCCGCGAGATCGCCACCACCAAGATGCCCGACCTCAACGCCAATGACCTGGACGCCGCGTCCAAGATCATCGCCGGTACCGCCCGTTCCATGGGCATCACGGTCGAGGGCTGACCCCCACCTTCGCAGGACGAAACCGTGGCAGGGCCTGCTCGGCCCGTACCACGACTCCTCAGAACACACAGGAGCAGTAGTGAGCAAGCGCAGCAAGTCTCTCCGCGCTGCGGACGCCAAGATCGACCGGGAGAAGCAGTACGCCCCGCTCGAGGCGATCCGTCTCGCCAAGGAGACCTCCACGACCAAGTTCGACGGCACCGTCGAGGTCGCCTTCCGCCTGGGTGTCGACCCGCGCAAGGCCGACCAGATGGTCCGTGGCACCGTGAACCTCCCGCACGGCACCGGTAAGACCGCCCGGGTCCTGGTCTTCGCGACCGGTGACCGTGCCGAGGCCGCGACCGCCGCGGGCGCCGACATCGTCGGCTCCGACGAGCTGATCGACGAGGTGGCGAAGGGCCGTCTGGACTTTGACGCCGTCGTCGCCACCCCGGACCTCATGGGCAAGGTCGGCCGCCTCGGCCGCGTGCTCGGTCCCCGTGGTCTCATGCCGAACCCCAAGACCGGCACCGTGACCCCGGACGTCGCCAAGGCTGTCACCGACATCAAGGGCGGCAAGATCGAGTTCCGCGTCGACAAGCACTCGAACCTGCACTTCATCATCGGCAAGACGTCCTTCGAGGACGCCCAGCTGGTGGAGAACTACGGCGCCGCGCTCGACGAGATCCTCCGTCTGAAGCCGTCCGCCGCCAAGGGCCGCTACATCAAGAAGGCCGCCATCAGCACCACGATGGGCCCCGGCGTCCCGGTCGACTCCAACCGCACCCGCAACCTTCTCGTCGAGGAGGACCCGGCCGCCGTCTGAGCCCTCGGCTCACCCCGGTAGCTGCGTCGCGTACGCGTGTCCGTGGACGGGCCCCGCACCCTTTCGAGGGTGCGGGGCCCGTTCCCTTTTCCCCGCGCTGCTTCCGCGCTTCTTCGCGCGCCGCGCGACTGTGCGTGACCGCGCGTACCGGAGGCGCGGAATCCTGATCGGGGCCCGGCTGTCGTACCGCTGCGCTAGCGTGCAGATCACAGTCGTCACACAGGGGTGGGGAAGGGCGGGGGCCCATGATCGGCAGTGTGCTGCGGCGTGCGGGTGTGTCGCTGGCGGTGTCCGGCGCGCTGGTATGCGGCCCGGTCGGCTGCGGTCCCTCGGACACCTCCGCGGACAAGCCCGGGCAGGCGGAGACCCCGGCCGCCACCCGGATCTCCCGGGAGCTGAGCGCGGTCCGGGAGAAGACCGACGCGGCCGGTTCCGCGCGGGTCGACTGCGCCATGGCCGTGGGCGAGACGGTCGCCACCCGCTCCACGGGCGCCCTCGACTGGACCGGCGGCCTCTCCGGCACCCTGACCATCACCTACACCGGCGGAAGCTGGGCCGAGACCATGCGGGAGCTGGGCAACGCCTCCACCCCGGCCCGCTTCGTCTCCGACGCCTACTACGCCAGGATGAGCGACAAGTTCGCCGCCGCCTCCGGGCACGGCCGGCACTGGATCAAGTACGACTACGGCGCCACGGTGAACTTCAGCCCGGCCCAGTCGGTGGAGCTCCTGCTGGCCGCCCCCGACGCCCGCGAGGTGGGCCCGGCGAAGGTCCGCGGCGTCCGTACGACGCACTACTCGGGCACGGTGGACGCCGCCGCGCTGGGCGCCCCGCGGCCCGGGCTCACCGGCGCCGAGGTGGCCGAGCTGAGGAAGTGGCTGACGCAGGCGGGCGTCAGCAAGGAGCGGGTCGACATATGGGTCGACGCCCGGGGCCGGCTGGTGAAGCGCTCCGAGCGCGCCGAGACCTCCGGCGGGATGTCGGTGACCACCGCCCACTACTCGGACTACGGCACGCGGGTGCGCATTCCCGAGGCGCCGCCCGCAGCGGACACGGTCGACTTCGCGGCGGTCGCGAGCGCGGGCCCGTCGGAGTGAGGGAGGCGGGTGCGCCTTTCCGGAACGGTGTCATGAGGGTGGGCGCGGGTGCGGGGAGGGCGGGTGTGCCTTCCAGGAGCGGGTGCCCGGAGGACGGGTACGCCTCCGGGAGCGGGGTGGCCGGGGTGGCTTCCGGGCGGATTTGCTCGACGGCGATCCGGTCACGTACTCTTCCGGAGAAGCCAAAGACCGCTGGTCGTTGCTGTGTGCTCGTAGGAGGGCGCAGTGGCCGAAGGATCCGCTGTAACGCGGACGACCCGCGCAGGTGACTGTGGATGAACTCCCGATGATCCGCTCAGGATCCCCGGTCGAGTCACGCCCCGTGCGCCTGCGCCGGGGCGTTTCGTTTTCCCCAGCCCCTTCCGAGCGGTCCTCATCACCCGGAAGGAGGCCACGCTTATGGCAAGGCCCGACAAGGCTGCCGCGGTAGCCGAGCTCACGGACCAGTTCCGCAGCTCGAACGCCGCTGTGCTGACCGAGTACCGGGGTCTCACCGTCGCGCAGCTCAAGACGCTGCGCCGTTCGCTCGGTGAAGACGCCCAGTACGCCGTGGTGAAGAACACGCTGACCAAGATTGCGGCCAACGAGGCCGGGATCTCCGCGCTCGACGACCTGTTCAACGGTCCGACGGCGGTCGCCTTCATCTCCGGTGACCCGGTGGTGTCGGCGAAGGGTCTTCGTGACTTCGCCAAGGACAACCCGAACCTCGTCATCAAGGGCGGTGTCCTTGACGGCAAGGCGCTGTCCGCCGACGAGATCAAGAAGCTTGCGGACCTCGAGTCCCGCGAGGTTCTGCTCGCCAAGCTGGCGGGCGCCTTCAAGGGCAAGCAGACTCAGGCTGCTCAGGTCTTCCAGGCGCTCCCCTCGAAGCTCGTCCGCACCGTGGACGCGCTCCGTGCCAAGCAGGACGAGCAGGGCGGTGCCGAGTAACTCGGCTCCCGAAATGACCGCCGCCTGAAGGCTCAGGCCGCCAGGCAGTGGTCGTCGCGGGCCGAACGTACGCCCGCCAGACATGTACATCCGGCACCAGCCGAATTAGTGGAAGGATCGCCCATCATGGCGAAGCTGTCTCAGGAAGACCTGCTCGCGCAGTTCGAGGACATGACCCTCATCGAGCTCTCCGAGTTCGTGAAGGCGTTCGAGGAGAAGTTCGACGTCACCGCCGCCGCGGCCGTCGCCGTCGCCGGTCCGGCCGGTCCGGCCGCCGCTGCCGACGCCCCGGAGGAGAAGGACGAGTTCGACGTCATCCTCACCGGTGCCGGCGACAAGAAGATCCAGGTCATCAAGGTCGTGCGTGAGCTGACCTCCCTGGGTCTGAAGGAGGCCAAGGACCTCGTGGACGGCGCCCCGAAGCCCGTCCTCGAGAAGGTCGCCAAGGACGCCGCCGAGAAGGCCGCCGAGTCCCTCAAGGGCGCCGGCGCCTCCGTCGAGGTCAAGTGACCCCACGGGTCCCTCAGGACCCCCGCGAGCGGGCGCTCTCGTAGCGCTGTAACGCTGTCGCACCGAGGAGCGATCACCCAGTTGGGTGGTCGCTCCTCGGCGTTTCAGGGGGACCGGCAGCGGCTGCCTTGCACTGTCGGGGGCGGCGAGTATGGTGATCTTCGTCGTGCCTCCGACGGGCCCTGGTGACAGGCTGCAAGTGACGATGGCAGTACCTGGTTCGGGCTTGGGGGGCCTTGACGAACTGCACGGAGCGCGCAATTCTCAGGACGCGTCGTCACAACGATCCGGATCCGAGGCATGGATCGACGACGAAGAGGGCAGTATCGATGTGCATTGAGGGCGTGGCTTGCCGCAGGTGTTGAGAACAACGAGGGTCTCAAAAAACCCGCACTGGACATCAGTGGGCCAAGTGGCTACACTGACCCTTTGCGCTGCCTGTTAGCTGCCTCCTGCCCGTCACCAGGGGCATGCCCTCGCTTGAGCACCGATGACCGGACCATCCCTGACCTGGGATTTCCATCTCTGTGCGCCGGCAAGGGACCGGTACGCGCGTAGTGAGTCCGAGCCCTCGGAAGGACCCCCTCTTGGCCGCCTCGCGCACTGCCTCGACCGCGAATACGAACAACGGCGCCAGCACCGCCCCGCTGCGCATCTCCTTTGCAAAGATCAAGGAGCCCCTCGAGGTTCCGAACCTTCTTGCGCTGCAGACCGAGAGCTTCGACTGGCTGCTCGGCAACGACGCGTGGAAGGCTCGTGTCGAGGCGGCTCTGGACAACGGACAGGACGTCCCCACCAAGTCCGGTCTGGAGGAGATCTTCGAGGAGATCTCCCCGATCGAGGACTTCTCCGGGTCGATGTCGCTGACCTTCCGCGACCACCGCTTCGAGCCGCCGAAGAACTCCATCGACGAGTGCAAGGAGCGCGACTTCACGTACGCGGCCCCGCTCTTCGTCACCGCCGAGTTCACCAACAACGAGACCGGCGAGATCAAGTCCCAGACGGTCTTCATGGGCGACTTCCCGCTCATGACCAACAAGGGCACCTTCGTCATCAACGGCACCGAGCGTGTCGTCGTGTCGCAGCTCGTCCGCTCGCCCGGTGTCTACTTCGACTCCTCCATCGACAAGACGTCCGACAAGGACATCTTCTCCGCCAAGGTCATCCCCTCGCGTGGTGCCTGGCTGGAGATGGAGATCGACAAGCGCGACATGGTCGGTGTGCGCATCGACCGCAAGCGCAAGCAGTCCGTGACCGTCCTGCTCAAGGCGCTCGGCTGGACGACCGAGCAGATCCTCGAGGAGTTCGGCGAGTACGAGTCCATGCGCGCCACCCTGGAGAAGGACCACACCCAGGGCCAGGACGACGCGCTGCTCGACATCTACCGCAAGCTGCGTCCGGGCGAGCCCCCCACGCGTGAGGCCGCGCAGACGCTGCTCGAGAACCTGTACTTCAACCCCAAGCGCTACGACCTCGCGAAGGTCGGCCGCTACAAGGTGAACAAGAAGCTGGGCGGCGACGCCCCGCTCGACGCCGGCGTCCTGACCGTCGAGGACATCATCTCGACGATCAAGTACCTGGTGAAGCTGCACGCCGGTGAGACCGAGACGGTCGGCGACAACGGCACCTCGATCGTCGTCGAGACCGACGACATCGACCACTTCGGCAACCGCCGTCTGCGCAACGTCGGCGAGCTCATCCAGAACCAGGTCCGTACGGGTCTGGCGCGGATGGAGCGCGTCGTGCGCGAGCGCATGACGACCCAGGACGTCGAGGCGATCACGCCGCAGACGCTGATCAACATCCGGCCGGTCGTCGCCTCCATCAAGGAGTTCTTCGGCACCAGCCAGCTGTCGCAGTTCATGGACCAGAACAACCCGCTGTCGGGTCTCACCCACAAGCGCCGTCTGTCGGCCCTCGGCCCGGGTGGTCTCTCCCGTGAGCGGGCCGGCTTCGAGGTCCGTGACGTGCACCCCTCGCACTACGGCCGCATGTGCCCGATCGAGACCCCCGAAGGCCCGAACATCGGTCTGATCGGCTCGCTCGCCTCCTACGGCCGGGTCAACGCGTTCGGCTTCGTCGAGACCCCGTACCGCAAGGTCGTCGAGGGCGTCGTCACCGACGAGGTCGACTACCTCACGGCCGACGAGGAGGACCGGTTCGTCATCGCGCAGGCCAACGCGCCGCTGACGGACGAGCTCCGCTTCGAGGAGGCCCGCGTCCTGGTCCGCCGCCGTGGCGGCGAGGTCGACTACGTCCCCGGTGACGACGTCGACTACATGGACGTCTCGCCGCGCCAGATGGTGTCGGTCGCGACCGCCATGATCCCGTTCCTCGAGCACGACGACGCCAACCGTGCCCTCATGGGCGCGAACATGATGCGCCAGGCCGTCCCGCTCATCAAGAGCGAGGCGCCGCTGGTCGGCACCGGCATGGAGTACCGCTGCGCGGTCGACGCCGGTGACGTCCTGAAGTCGGAGAAGGACGGTGTGGTCCAGGAGGTCTCCGCGGACTACATCACCACCGCCAACGACGACGGCACGTACACCACGTACCGCCTGGCCAAGTTCTCCCGCTCCAACCAGGGCACCTCGGTCAACCAGAAGGTCGTCGTGGACGAGGGCTCGCGGGTCATCGCGGGCCAGGTCCTGGCCGATGGTCCGGCGACCGAGTTCGGCGAGATGGCGCTCGGCAAGAACCTGCTCGTGGCGTTCATGCCGTGGGAGGGCCACAACTACGAGGACGCGATCATCCTGTCGCAGCGCCTCGTGCAGGACGACGTCCTCTCCTCGATCCACATCGAGGAGCACGAGGTCGACGCCCGTGACACCAAGCTCGGCCCCGAGGAGATCACCCGGGACATCCCGAACGTCTCCGAGGAGGTCCTCGCCGACCTCGACGAGCGCGGCATCATCCGCATCGGCGCCGAGGTCATCGCCGGCGACATCCTCGTCGGCAAGGTGACCCCGAAGGGCGAGACCGAGCTGACGCCGGAGGAGCGCCTGCTGCGCGCGATCTTCGGTGAGAAGGCCCGTGAGGTCCGTGACACCTCGCTGAAGGTGCCGCACGGCGAGACCGGCAAGGTCATCGGCGTCCGCGTCTTCGACCGCGAGGAGGGCGACGAGCTTCCCCCCGGTGTGAACCAGCTGGTGCGCGTGTACGTGGCGCAGAAGCGCAAGATCACCGACGGTGACAAGCTCGCCGGCCGGCACGGCAACAAGGGCGTCATCTCCAAGATCCTGCCGATCGAGGACATGCCGTTCCTGGAGGACGGCACCCCGGTCGACATCATCCTCAACCCGCTGGGTGTCCCGTCCCGAATGAACCCGGGACAGGTCCTGGAGATCCACCTCGGCTGGCTCGCCAGCCGCGGCTGGGACGTCTCCGGGCTCGGCGAGGAGTGGGCGCAGCGCCTCCAGGCCATCGGCGCCGACCAGGTCGACCCGGGTACCAACGTCGCCACCCCCGTTTTCGACGGTGCGCGTGAGGACGAGCTCGCGGGTCTGCTCCAGCACACGATCCCGAACCGCGACGGCGAGCGCATGGTGCAGCCGACCGGTAAGGCGAGGCTGTTCGACGGCCGCTCCGGCGAGCCGTTCCCGGACCCGATCTCCATCGGTTACATGTACATCCTCAAGCTCCACCACCTGGTCGACGACAAGCTGCACGCCCGGTCGACCGGTCCGTACTCCATGATCACCCAGCAGCCGCTGGGTGGTAAGGCCCAGTTCGGTGGCCAGCGCTTCGGTGAGATGGAGGTGTGGGCGCTGGAGGCGTACGGCGCCGCTTACGCCCTCCAGGAGCTGCTGACCATCAAGTCCGACGACGTCACCGGCCGCGTGAAGGTCTACGAGGCCATCGTCAAGGGCGAGAACATCCCCGAGCCCGGCATCCCCGAGTCCTTCAAGGTGCTCATCAAGGAGATGCAGTCTCTCTGCCTGAACGTGGAGGTGCTGTCCAGCGACGGTATGTCCATCGAGATGCGTGACACCGACGAGGACGTCTTCCGCGCGGCGGAGGAGCTCGGCATCGACCTGTCCCGGCGCGAGCCGAGCAGCGTCGAAGAGGTCTGACGGGAGTCCGGACCCGGAGGCTCAGCGGTCACCCCACTGAGCCTCCGGCCGGCCCCAGGACCCCCGTTTCAGACCCCAAGACTTACAACCCTGAGAGGGATTGACGCATAGTGCTCGACGTCAACTTCTTCGATGAGCTCCGGATCGGCCTGGCGACCGCTGACGACATCCGTCAGTGGAGCCACGGTGAGGTCAAGAAGCCCGAGACCATCAACTACCGCACCCTCAAGCCCGAGAAGGACGGACTCTTCTGCGAGAAGATCTTCGGTCCGACCCGGGACTGGGAGTGCTACTGCGGCAAGTACAAGCGTGTCCGCTTCAAGGGCATCATCTGCGAGCGCTGCGGCGTCGAGGTCACTCGCGCCAAGGTGCGCCGTGAGCGGATGGGCCACATCGAGCTGGCCGCTCCCGTCACCCACATCTGGTACTTCAAGGGCGTTCCGTCGCGTCTGGGCTACCTGCTCGACCTCGCCCCGAAGGACCTCGAGAAGGTCATCTACTTCGCCGCGTACATGATCACGTACGTGGACGAGGAGCGCCGTACGCGCGACCTGCCCTCGCTGGAGGCGCACGTCTCCGTCGAGCGCCAGCAGATCGAGAACCGCCGCGACGCCGACCTCGAGGCCCGCGCCAAGAAGCTCGAGACCGACCTGGCCGAGCTGGAGGCCGAGGGCGCCAAGGCCGACGTGCGCCGCAAGGTGCGCGAGGGTGCCGAGCGCGAGATGAAGCAGCTGCGCGACCGTGCGCAGCGCGAGATCGACCGGCTCGACGAGGTGTGGAACCGGTTCAAGAACCTCAAGGTCCAGGACCTGGAGGGCGACGAGCTGCTCTACCGCGAACTGCGTGACCGCTTCGGCACGTACTTCGACGGGTCGATGGGTGCCGCGGCGCTCCAGAAGCGCCTGGAGTCCTTCGACCTGGAGGAGGAGGCCGAGCGCCTCCGCGAGATCATCCGTACCGGCAAGGGCCAGAAGAAGACCCGTGCGCTCAAGCGCCTGAAGGTCGTCTCCGCGTTCCTGCAGACGTCCAACAGCCCCAAGGGCATGGTGCTCGACTGCGTGCCGGTCATCCCGCCGGACCTGCGTCCGATGGTGCAGCTGGACGGTGGCCGCTTCGCGACCTCCGACCTGAACGACCTGTACCGCCGTGTGATCAACCGCAACAACCGCCTGAAGCGGCTTCTCGACCTCGGCGCGCCCGAGATCATCGTGAACAACGAGAAGCGCATGCTCCAGGAGGCGGTCGACGCCCTCTTCGACAACGGCCGCCGCGGCCGCCCGGTGACGGGCCCCGGCAACCGTCCGCTGAAGTCCCTCAGCGACATGCTGAAGGGCAAGCAGGGTCGTTTCCGCCAGAACCTGCTCGGCAAGCGTGTGGACTACTCCGCGCGTTCCGTGATCGTCGTCGGTCCGCAGCTCAAGCTGCACCAGTGCGGTCTGCCCAAGGCCATGGCCCTGGAGCTCTTCAAGCCGTTCGTGATGAAGCGCCTGGTCGACCTGAACCACGCGCAGAACATCAAGAGCGCCAAGCGGATGGTCGAGCGTGGCCGCACGGTCGTGTACGACGTCCTGGAAGAGGTCATCGCGGAGCACCCGGTTCTGCTGAACCGTGCGCCCACGCTGCACCGCCTCGGCATCCAGGCCTTCGAGCCGCAGCTGGTCGAGGGCAAGGCCATCCAGATCCACCCGCTCGTCTGCACCGCGTTCAACGCGGACTTCGACGGTGACCAGATGGCCGTCCACCTGCCGCTCTCCGCGGAGGCGCAGGCCGAGGCCCGCATCCTGATGCTGTCCTCGAACAACATCCTCAAGCCCGCCGACGGCCGCCCGGTCACGATGCCGACCCAGGACATGGTCCTCGGTCTGTTCTTCCTGACCACCGACGGCGAGATGCGCAACGTCAAGGGCGAGGAGCGTTCCTTCGCGTCCGTCGCCGAGGCGATCATGGCGTTCGACGCGGGCGAGCTCTCGCTCCAGTCGCGCGTGGACATCCGCTTCCCGGTGGGCACCATCCCGCCGCGCGGCTGGACCCCGCCGGCGAGCGAGGACGGCGAGGAGACCGTCGGCGAGCGGGCGTGGCAGCAGGGTGACACCTTCCGCCTCCGTACGACCCTGGGCCGTGCGCTCTTCAACGAGCTGCTGCCCGAGGACTACCCGTTCGTCGACTACGAGGTCGGCAAGAAGCAGCTCTCCGAGATCGTCAACGACCTCGCCGAGCGCTACCCCAAGGTCATCGTGGCGGCGACGCTCGACAACCTGAAGGCGGCCGGCTTCTTCTGGGCGACCCGCTCCGGCGTCACCGTGGCCATCTCCGACGTCGTCGTTCCCGAGGCGAAGAAGGAGATCGTCAAGGGCTACGAGGCGCAGGACGAGAAGGTCCAGAAGCAGTACGAGCGCGGTCTGATCACCAAGGACGAGCGCACGCAGGAGCTCATCGCGATCTGGACCAAGGCGACCAACGAGGTCGCCGAGGCGATGAACGACAACTTCCCGAAGACGAACCCGATCTTCATGATGGTGAACTCGGGCGCGCGCGGAAACATGATGCAGATGCGTCAGATCGCCGGTATGCGTGGTCTGGTGTCGAACGCCAAGAACGAGACGATCCCGCGTCCCATCAAGGCGTCCTTCCGCGAGGGCCTGTCCGTCCTTGAGTACTTCATCTCCACGCACGGTGCCCGTAAGGGTCTGGCGGACACCGCCCTGCGTACCGCCGACTCGGGTTACCTCACCCGTCGTCTGGTCGACGTCTCGCAGGACGTCATCATCCGCGAGGAGGACTGCGGCACCGACCGCGGTCTGAAGCTGCGGATCGCCTCGAAGGACGCCGCCGGCGTGCTGCGCAAGGCGGAGGACGTCGAGACCAGCGTCTACGCCCGGATGCTCGCCGAGGACGTCGTCGTCGACGGCAAGGTGATCGCTTCGGCCAACGTGGACCTGGGCGACGTGCTCATCGACCAGCTGGTGCGCCACGGTGTCGAGGAGGTCAAGACCCGTTCGATCCTGACCTGCGAGTCCGCCGTCGGCACCTGTGCCTTCTGCTACGGCCGCTCGCTGGCCACCGGCAAGCTGGTCGACATCGGTGAGGCGGTCGGCATCATCGCCGCCCAGTCCATCGGTGAGCCCGGCACGCAGCTGACGATGCGTACCTTCCACACCGGTGGTGTGGCCGGTGACGACATCACCCAGGGTCTGCCCCGTGTCGTCGAGCTCTTCGAGGCCCGTACGCCGAAGGGTGTCGCCCCGATCTCCGAGGCCTCCGGCCGCGTACGGATCGAGGAGACCGAGAAGACCAAGAAGATCGTCGTCACCCCGGACGACGGCAGCGACGAGACGGCGTACCCGATCTCGAAGCGTGCCCGTCTGCTGGTCGGCGAGGGCGACCACGTCGAGGTGGGCCAGAAGCTCACCGTGGGTGCCACCAACCCGCACGACGTGCTGCGCATCCTCGGCCAGCGCGCGGTCCAGGTCCACCTGGTCGGCGAGGTCCAGAAGGTCTACAACTCGCAGGGTGTGTCGATCCACGACAAGCACATCGAGATCATCATCCGGCAGATGCTCCGCCGGGTGACGATCATCGAGTCGGGCGATGCGGAGCTGCTGCCCGGCGAGCTGGTCGAGCGCTCGAAGTTCGAGACCGAGAACCGTCGTGTGGTCCAGGAAGGCGGCCACCCGGCCTCCGGCCGTCCGCAGCTGATGGGTATCACCAAGGCCTCGCTGGCGACGGAATCCTGGCTGTCGGCCGCCTCCTTCCAGGAGACGACCCGAGTCCTGACGGACGCGGCGATCAACGCCAAGTCCGACAGCCTCATCGGCCTCAAGGAGAACGTCATCATCGGTAAGCTCATCCCGGCCGGTACGGGTCTGTCCCGCTACCGCAACATCCGGGTCGAGCCGACCGAGGAGGCCAAGGCCGCGATGTACTCGGCCGTCGGCTACGACGACATCGACTACTCCCCGTTCGGCACGGGCTCCGGCCAGGCCGTTCCGCTGGAGGACTACGACTACGGGCCTTACAACCAGTAAGGCGTCGGTCTGAGGTGTTGAGGGGCGCCCACTCCGTGGATCACGGGGTGGGCGCCTTTCGTATGAGATCGGCCACGTGCTTTTCCCGTGCTGGCCAGGCGGCGCAAGGCCGCAGGCCGACCGGCGTGTCCCCCGCGCGGGCATTTGTTTTGACCCAAGTCGATGAGGTAGGTACGCTCAGACCTTGTGCCTGGGGTGTGCCCTGGCCCCCGTGCGTGCCTTGAAACCGCAAGGGGAGCCGTGACCGGCCACCGTAATCTGCGCTCCTTTCGCCTTGCGGCGGGAGTCTGCGGGATTCGACACACCCGACCGCGTGGGTCGGCGACGTTTCAGGTTAGCTTCACCATTCGGCACACAGAAACCGGAGAAGTAGTGCCTACGATCCAGCAGCTGGTCCGTAAGGGCCGGCAGGACAAGGTCGAGAAGAACAAGACGCCCGCACTCGAGGGTTCGCCCCAGCGTCGTGGCGTCTGCACGCGTGTGTTCACGACCACCCCGAAGAAGCCGAACTCGGCCCTGCGTAAGGTCGCGCGTGTGCGTCTGACCAGCGGGATCGAGGTCACCGCTTACATCCCGGGTGAGGGACACAACCTGCAGGAGCACTCCATCGTGCTCGTGCGCGGCGGCCGTGTGAAGGACCTGCCGGGTGTTCGCTACAAGATCATCCGCGGTTCCCTCGACACCCAGGGTGTCAAGAACCGCAAGCAGGCCCGCAGCCGCTACGGCGCCAAGAAGGAGAAGTAAGAATGCCTCGTAAGGGCCCCGCCCCGAAGCGCCCGGTCATCATCGACCCGGTCTACGGTTCTCCTCTGGTGACCTCCCTCATCAACAAGGTGCTGCTGAACGGCAAGCGCTCCACCGCCGAGCGCATCGTGTACGGCGCCATGGAGGGTCTGCGTGAGAAGACGGGCAACGACCCGATCATCACGCTGAAGCGCGCGCTGGAGAACATCAAGCCGACCCTCGAGGTCAAGTCCCGCCGTGTCGGTGGCGCCACCTACCAGGTGCCGATCGAGGTCAAGCCCGGTCGTGCCAACACCCTCGCGCTGCGCTGGCTCGTCGGTTACTCCCGCGCCCGTCGCGAGAAGACCATGACCGAGCGCCTCCTCAACGAGCTCCTCGACGCCTCCAACGGCCTCGGTGCCGCTGTGAAGAAGCGTGAGGACACCCACAAGATGGCCGAGTCCAACAAGGCCTTCGCGCACTACCGCTGGTAGTCGCAGACCCCATCGAGACCGAGAGAAGACTGAAGCCTTATGGCTACCACTTCACTTGACCTGGCCAAGGTCCGCAACATCGGGATCATGGCCCACATCGACGCGGGCAAGACGACCACCACCGAGCGGATCCTCTTCTACACCGGCGTCAGCTACAAGATCGGTGAAGTCCACGACGGCGCTGCCACCATGGACTGGATGGAGCAGGAGCAGGAGCGTGGCATCACGATCACCTCTGCTGCCACCACCTGTCACTGGCCGCTCGAGGACAACGACTACACGATCAACATCATCGACACCCCCGGGCACGTCGACTTCACGGTCGAGGTGGAGCGTTCGCTCCGCGTGCTCGACGGTGCCGTCACGGTGTTCGACGGTGTCGCCGGTGTCGAGCCGCAGTCCGAGACGGTGTGGCGTCAGGCCGACCGTTACGGTGTGCCGCGCATCTGCTTCGTGAACAAGCTGGACCGTACCGGCGCCGAGTTCCACCGCTGCGTGGACATGATCTCGGACCGCCTGGGCGCCCAGCCGCTCGTCATGCAGCTTCCGATCGGTGCCGAGGCCGACTTCAAGGGCGTCGTGGACCTGGTCCGCATGAAGGCGCTCGTGTGGTCCGCCGAGGCGGCGAAGGGCGAGATGTACGACGTCGTCGACATCCCGGCCACGCACACCGAGGCCGCCGAGGAGTGGCGCGGCAAGCTGGTCGAGGCCGTCGCGGAGAACGACGAAGAGATCATGGAGCTGTACCTGGAGGGCCAGGAGCCCACCGAGGAGCAGCTGTACGCCGCGATCCGTCGTATCACCATCGCGTCCGGCAAGTCCGAGGACACCACGGTCACCCCCGTGTTCTGCGGTACCGCGTTCAAGAACAAGGGCGTCCAGCCCCTGCTCGACGCGGTCGTGCGCTACCTGCCGACCCCGCTCGACGTCGAGGCCATCGAGGGCCATGACGTCAAGGACCCCGAGGTCGTCGTCAAGCGCAAGCCGTCGGACGACGAGCCGCTGTCCGCGCTCGCCTTCAAGATCATGAGCGACCCGCACCTGGGCAAGCTCACCTTCGTCCGGGTCTACTCGGGCCGCCTGGAGTCCGGCACCGCGGTGCTGAACTCCGTCAAGGGCAAGAAGGAGCGCATCGGCAAGATCTACCGCATGCACGCGAACAAGCGTGAGGAGATCGAGTCGGTGGGCGCCGGCGACATCATCGCCGTGATGGGCCTCAAGCAGACCACCACCGGTGAGACGCTGAGCGACGACAAGAGCCCGGTCATCCTGGAGTCCATGGACTTCCCGGCGCCGGTCATCCAGGTCGCCATCGAGCCCAAGTCCAAGGGTGACCAGGAGAAGCTGGGTGTCGCCATCCAGCGTCTCGCGGAGGAGGACCCCTCCTTCCAGGTTCACTCGGACGAGGAGACCGGCCAGACCATCATCGGTGGTATGGGCGAGCTGCACCTCGAGGTGCTGGTCGACCGTATGCGCCGTGAGTTCAAGGTCGAGGCCAACGTCGGCAAGCCGCAGGTCGCGTACCGCGAGACGATCCGCAAGGCCGTCGAGCGCGTGGACTACACCCACAAGAAGCAGACCGGTGGTACCGGTCAGTTCGCCAAGGTGCAGATCGCGATCGAGCCCATCGAGGGCGGCGACGCGTCGTACGAGTTCGTGAACAAGGTCACCGGCGGCCGCATCCCGAAGGAGTACATCCCTTCGGTCGACGCCGGTGCGCAGGAGGCCATGCAGTTCGGCATCCTGGCCGGGTACGAGATGACGGGCGTCCGCGTCACGCTCATCGACGGTGCCTACCACGAGGTCGATTCCTCCGAGCTCGCCTTCAAGATCGCCGGTTCGCAGGCCTTCAAGGAGGCCGCGCGCAAGGCCAGCCCCGTGCTGCTCGAGCCGATGATGGCCGTCGAGGTCACCACGCCCGAGGACTACATGGGTGAGGTCATCGGCGACATCAACTCCCGCCGTGGCCAGATCCAGGCCATGGAGGAGCGGGCCGGTGCCCGCGTCGTGAAGGGCCTCGTGCCCCTCTCGGAGATGTTCGGCTACGTCGGAGACCTCCGCAGCAAGACCTCGGGTCGCGCAAGCTACTCGATGCAGTTCGACTCCTACGCCGAGGTTCCGCGGAACGTCGCCGAGGAGATCATCGCGAAGGCCAAGGGCGAGTAACGCACCGCGTTCCACGCTTTAGGCTTGACACCGACCGCCGGGGTTCGATCCCCACCAGGAGAGACCCCGGCGGCCGGCACCCCAGCAAAGATCACCCTGGCGCCGATGAGTAAGGCGTACAGAACCACTCCACAGGAGGACCCCAGTGGCGAAGGCGAAGTTCGAGCGGACTAAGCCGCACGTCAACATCGGCACCATCGGTCACATCGACCACGGTAAGACGACCCTCACGGCCGCCATTACCAAGGTGCTGCACGACGCGTACCCGGACCTGAACGAGGCCTCGGCCTTCGACCAGATCGACAAGGCTCCTGAGGAGCGCCAGCGCGGTATCACCATCTCCATCGCGCACGTCGAGTACCAGACGGAGACGCGTCACTACGCCCACGTCGACTGCCCCGGTCACGCGGACTACATCAAGAACATGATCACGGGTGCGGCGCAGATGGACGGCGCCATCCTCGTGGTCGCCGCCACCGACGGCCCGATGCCGCAGACCAAGGAGCACGTGCTCCTGGCCCGCCAGGTCGGCGTTCCGTACATCGTCGTCGCCCTGAACAAGGCCGACATGGTGGACGACGAGGAGATCCTGGAGCTCGTCGAGCTCGAGGTCCGTGAGCTCCTCTCCGAGTACGAGTTCCCGGGCGACGACCTGCCGGTCGTCAAGGTCTCGGCGCTCAAGGCGCTCGAGGGCGACAAGGAGTGGGGCCAGTCGGTCCTGGACCTGATGTCCGCCGTCGACACCGCCATCCCGGAGCCGGCCCGCGACGTCGACAAGCCGTTCCTCATGCCGATCGAGGACGTCTTCACGATCACCGGTCGCGGTACGGTCGTCACCGGCCGTATCGAGCGTGGTGTCCTCAAGGTCAACGAGACCGTGGACATCATCGGTATCAAGCAGGAGAAGACCACCACCACGGTCACCGGCATCGAGATGTTCCGCAAGCTGCTCGACGAGGGCCAGGCCGGTGAGAACGTCGGTCTGCTCCTCCGCGGCATCAAGCGCGAGGACGTCGAGCGCGGCCAGGTCATCATCAAGCCCGGTTCGGTCACCCCGCACACCGAGTTCGAGGCCCAGGCCTACATCCTGTCCAAGGACGAGGGTGGCCGCCACACGCCGTTCTTCAACAACTACCGTCCGCAGTTCTACTTCCGTACGACTGACGTGACCGGTGTTGTGACCCTCCCCGAGGGCACGGAGATGGTCATGCCGGGCGACAACACTGAGATGAAGGTCGAGCTCATCCAGCCCGTCGCCATGGAAGAGGGCCTGAAGTTCGCCATCCGTGAGGGTGGCCGGACGGTGGGCGCCGGCCAGGTCACCAAGATCAACAAGTAAGCTCCGCTTGCCTGTTGGGCTTGATGCCTGGTAGCTCCGCAGCGATGCGGTGAGCTCCTGAGGAGGCCCGTACGACTTCGGTCGTGCGGGCCTCTTTGCTGTGCGGGCGCCTTCCGGCGAGGGCCGGGCGTGCCGCTCCCCGCCGGGTCAGCGGTAGCGGATCACGTGCAGGGCGCGGACGCCGGTCGGGTCGAAGGACACCGGCCGGTCGGACGCGCCGTCGAACAGCAGCACGCCGTCCGCAGTGGCCAGCGCGTTGACCAGCCATCCCACGGCCTCACGGCCCCGGCCGTCCGTACGGCGGATCCAGATCAGCGCACGGGCCCCGGCCGGGAACGACGACACCTCGTCCACGGCCGACGACCACGTCTCGTGATCGGACGTCGACAGGACCGCCCCGAGCTCGGCGAGCGTCGGCTCGAACCAGAGGGCGCGGCCCGGTGCGGGCGGCGGCGGAAATTGACCGGTGCCGGGGGTTCCGCCGGCGTCCCAGTGGGCCAGCCAGGTCCAGGGGTCGGAGTTCGGCAGTCCGAAGGGCTCGGCGGTGTCCTTGGGGACGACCACCGTCGCGTCGAGCATGGTGTCCTGCCAGCGCCCGTCACGAAGGTGACGGCGTGTGTCGCAGGAGAACACCCAGCCCCGTCGTGTCTCGTCCTGGGCGACCGGACCGACCAGCTCGGCCTGGCCCCCGTACGTGTTCTCCAGCCACAGCCGCGCCTTCGCCTGGGCGGACTCGAAGTCCCGCGCCTCGCGCTCCCACGGCCGTCGGCGGCCCCGTAGCGCCTCGGGCACCGCCCGCATCAGCACCAGCTCGCGCACGTCGTGGGTGTCCAGCCGGGCGAGCGACGAGGTCAGGCCGTCGAGGAAGACGACCTGGCCCTTGTTGTTGTGGGCGTAGACCAGATTCCCCGTGGCTTCCTGCCCGCCGGCCTCGCGACGGACCCAGACCAGTCCCCGGGTGTCGGGCCCACTCTCCCCGACGGCCTTGACGATCTCGTCCCAGGAGCCCGCGTCCACCGGCTCGAACCCGGGGAAGTACCGGCGGGTGAGCCGGTCCCACCAGCCGGGCGCCTCGTCCGACGGCTGCCAGGGCAGTGGCACCGACGGACTCCGGCCGATCGCCGAGTGCAGGGCCACGACGCAGCCGCGCGCGTTGATCCGGCGTCCCTGGTTCTCGACCCGGGCGACGGCCGCGTCGTACGACACGGCCGGTTCCAGGTCCGCGAAGGGAGCGCTGGGCGACGGGTGGAACGGCGAGCTGCCGTCCTTGGGGACGACGACCGAGGCCGCGAGCATGGGCGTGTGCGGGTAGCCGGGCTGCTGTACGGTCCGGCACGCCATGAGCCAGGCCGTGGCCGACTCGTGCACGGGGTGGGGGACGGCCGGCTCGACGAGGCCGCGGTAGGTGTGGTGGAGCCAGGCCGCCGCTTGCTGGGTGGGACCGTGCATCTCAGTGCCCCTTCTTGGGCGGCCAGTCGCCCGAAGCCTGCAGAGCCATGTAATCCTCCGTCGGCGGGAACGTCGGAGCGAAATGAGCGGCACTCCCGTCGTGCGGCACGACCACGACCGAGGTGAACGGCGCCTGCGTGGGATCTCCCGTATCGATATGCTCCTGGAAATCGAAGCGCACCGTCCAGCCGTAAGTGAATTCGATGCCCGTATCCGGAAGCACTACCACGGATCCCGCGCGGTCCGGGTAAGCGATAGTCTTCAAGAATTTCGCGGCAGCCGTCACTGCTTCGTCTTTGGTCACCATTTATGGAACTCCATTGCGATACGGAATGTGCCCGACAGACGAGACATTTCTTTCGAGAACGCCCAGCGTTCCGCTCTGGCCGTCGAGGAAGGCCACACCGTGCGGGGTGTTCACCGCGTTGAAGACGTGTGCCGTGCCATCGGGGCGGCTGATGTAGACGACGCTGCGCGAGCCCTCCCCGCGCGCCTGGAGGTCACGGATGATGTCATCGTAGCTATTCACCATGTCGTAGGTGCCCTTGGGCCTGTCCGTGAGGCCGAGCTGCTCCGGCGGGATGTGGTCGCCCGCCTGCTTGGGCGCCGCACTCACGTCGATGCCGTCAAGGCGACGGTCGACGGCCACGGTATTGTGGCTGCAATTCAAGGTGTAACCGGGCTGCCCGGTGTTGTTGACGTCCTTGAGCCACGGATATTCGGAGTCCAGGAACTCCTGGGCTCTCGTCGGATTCACCGATTCATAGTGGATCGCCTTTTCTTTCACATGCTCGGTGCTGCGTGCCAGGTCGCCCCAGTCCTTGGGTGCGGATCCGGCCGCGTCGTCCGCGTATTTCAGACCCTTCGACGCCATGTTCGACGCGGCGGTCTCGGCGCCCTCCTTCACGCCGAGGCGCAGGCCGCTGCGGGCGAGGCCGGCGCCCTTCGTGCCGACGAGTTCGGGCAGGAGACGGCCGACGAACTCGGAGGGGTCCTTCTTGAAACCGTCCACCGCCGCCTGGACGACGCGCTCCGGGTGCGCGGCGGTGGAGACCAGCCCGGCCAGCGTCATGTTGACGTTCTGGACGTACTCAGCGGGGTGGGTCAGGTTGTACGGATCGGTCGGGTTGAGGCCACGGGCGAAATTGAGCAGGCCTGCGGTTCCCTTGACGGCGCCGCCGACGACGTGGGTCAGCTCGATGTCGACGGCCTGGTAGCCGTCGACGATGTTGTTGCCCAGCCGGTCCAGGGGCGGCGGTTCGGCGGGGGCGTACGCGAGGGCCTCCTTGACCTTGCCCTGGGCCGTCGTGGCGGATGTGTTCCGCTGCTTCCGGGCCTCGGCGAGCTTGTCCCGGGCCGCCTGGATGTCGGCCTTGCCGGGGTCCTTGAACGCCTCGGGCTCCGGGCCGGGATCCTCGTCCGCCCTGACCTTCGCGTTGTAGGCGTCGATCCGCTTGTTGTATGCCTCCACGGCCGCCTCGGAGGCGTTCTTGCCCTTCTTGTAGAGCTCGATGGCCTCCTTGGCCTGGCCCTGAGCCCATTTCACGGTGTCGGCGTACGTTTCCAGGGCGGCTGCCGCGATCTCACAGGCGTCGGACGCGTGCAGCCATTTGGTGGGGTGCATCTCGAACTTCTTACGGAAGGCGTCACCGCCCTCGCCTCGCCAGTGCGAGGAGTCGAGCTTCCGCATGCCCTGGCCGACCTTGTCGAAGGCGCCGTGGAAGTCCCTGAGATGCTTCGCGCTCTCCCGGATCCTGTCGGGCTTGCCGTGTACGAGCTCATCGGCGTCCTCGCTCTGACCGAGCTGCTGTTCACCAGGGGTGGCACCGAGAGCCGAGGCGGCCTCGTCGCCCCAGTCCTCGACGGTGTCGGCGGCGTCGTGCAGACCGACTCCGTCAAGCCCCTCACCGAGCTTCTCCGACCCCCAGTCGATCCCCGTACCGAGGACTTTCTTGCCGGCGTCGACGCCGTCCTCGATCGCGCCGAGGCCGTCGTTGACCCCGTCCTTGATGTCGCTGCCGAGGCCCTTGAGTCCGTCGCCGATGTCTCCGACGATGCCCATCAGCCCTCACCGCCGCCCTGCTGCTGGGCTGCCTCGGCCCTGGCTTCGGGGGAGGGGCCGAAGGTGTCGTCCAGCATCTGTTCGTACTCGGAGTCGGAGACGCCGAAGGAGTTGTGCAGATTCTGCGGGTTGAGCCCGGCCGGTCCGATGGTGCTGGAGGTCATGAGATCGCGACCGGTGTCCTTCCAGCCCTGCTTGATGTTCTCCCCGGCCTGTTCGAAGGACTCCTGGCTGTAGTCGGCGCCGCCGAAGGCGCCGGAGGTGGCGATGTCGCCCCAGCCCTGCTGGGTGACCTCGTCCTCGGAGGCGTACGGATTGCCGATGAGGGAGTTGGCCGCGACCTTGAGGGAGCCTTCCACGTACTGGTCGGTCTCGTAGTAGGTGCCGGCCGACAGTCCGGTGCGCACGGCGAACCCGTTGCCCTCGTTGATCAGCGAGCGGACACCCCACTCCCAGCGCTCGCAGAACGAGGAGAAGGTCTCCGTCAGCCCTCCGTGGCCCAGTTCCAGCCCGTTCAGCGACACGTCCGAGAAGCCTCGGCCCGCGCCGGCCATCCCGACCATGCCGAGTTCCTCGAGCTCGTCGAGCGCTTCGGTCAGGCCTTTCGCGATCAGATCCAGGCCCTGGGCCTTGAGGTCTTTGTCGCTCCCGCTCACCGCACACGCTCCTCGAAAAGGTCTGCGTCGACCGCGGCTTCCTCGGGAACGACCCCCCTGACCGGCGGGAACACCGCCCCGTCCGGCCCGTCCGCGCAGTCCAGCGCCACGCCGCACGGCACACCGGCGGCCGGTACGCCCACGTCCAGCAGACGCGCGCCCAGGACGGTCTGGTAGGTCCACTCGCGGTGGTAGCCCTCCCGTGCCTTCGCGTAGCGGCCCAGAGCCTGCTCGTCGGAGAAGGCCAGGATGAAGCGGATGCCGTTGAGGTCAGCGGTCAGCAGGCCGCGCTCGTCGTCCGGGCCCGGCCCCTCGCCCAGCGGCACCAGGACCGCGGTGCGCCGGAACTCGTCCAGCAGCGCCTCGTACCAGCGCCGTCGCTCGGCGACCTGCGGGTCCTCGACCGGGACGTCGTCGTCCGGCGGTGCCGTCGGGCCGCGAGGCGCGGTCGAGGCCGAGGCGGAAGGCGCTCCGTCCAGTGCGGACCGTGTGCTCTTCGAGTTCTCCGCTTCCAGCGACGGCCCGGCCATCTCCGCGTAGTCCGCGAGCTTCGACCTGGGCATGCTGGTCCGTGGCGGTCCGGCCGCCTCGCCCCCGTGCTCAGACATGCCGGTCATCATCACAACCACGGCCTTCGCGGTGCAAGGCGGGTGGCCGCCGGGCGGAGGCGCGAGGGCGCCGTGTCGGCGGGGCCGAGCACGTCTCGGGCCGGCGGGGAGCGCGGTGATCTACACGGTGTTCCTGCCGGCCTGACGGCGGCCGCACGCCGGGCTCTGGTGACCGGCTCCGGTGTGCCCGTGTGTAGCCCGGCGTGACGTGGGGTACAGTCATCGGCTCGATTGGCCAGCCCCCCGTCCGATGTGGCAGACTAGCGGGGTTGCTCGGTCGAGTGCCGATGCTGCGCGCCTCCCGCCGGGAGGACCGGAAGCGAGTCCCACAGTACTCGTCGCTCCAACTGCCGAGAGGCAGCGCTGGGGCGGACGTACGGGAATCTTCCGGGAAGTGTCAGCGGGGTGCCGACCAGGCGCCCGGTGGGTGTTCAGCCCCCGGTCCAGCGGTTGCCCAAAGGGTCGAGCCGCGTCCCTGGCAGGGAAATCCGGTACGGATATCTGTGCGGCAGGAGCGCGACACACCCGACCGCGTGGGTCGGAGGCAGGAACGCGAACCCCCGGGTACCAGAGCGTTTCACTAGACAAAGGACTACTGAGTAGCCATGGCGGGACAGAAGATCCGCATCCGGCTCAAGGCCTACGACCACGAGGTCATCGACTCCTCGGCGAAGAAGATCGTCGAGACGGTGACCCGCACTGGTGCGTCGGTCGCGGGCCCGGTGCCGCTGCCCACTGAGAAGAACGTGTACTGCGTCATCAAGTCGCCGCACAAGTACAAGGACTCGCGCGAGCACTTCGAGATGCGCACGCACAAGCGCCTGATCGACATCCTCGACCCGACGCCCAAGACCGTTGACTCTCTGATGCGACTCGACCTCCCGGCCGGTGTCGACATCGAGATCAAGCTCTGAGGCCGGTGATCTGAGAGATGACCAAGCAGATCAAGGGCATCCTGGGCGAGAAGCTCGGCATGACGCAGGTGTGGGACGAGAACAACCGTGTTGTTCCGGTCACCGTCGTCAAGGCCGGCCCCAACGTCGTGACCCAGGTCCGTACGAACGACAGTGACGGCTACGAGTCGGTCCAGATCGCCTTCGGCGAGATCGACCCGCGCAAGGTGAACAAGCCCCTCAAGGGTCACTTCGCCAAGGCCGACGTCACCCCCCGCCGCCACCTCGTCGAGATCCGTACCGCTGACGCCAGCGAGTACACCCTCGGCCAGGAGATCACCGCCGAGGTGTTCGAGGCCGGCCTCAAGGTCGACGTCACCGGCAAGAGCAAGGGCAAGGGCTTCGCCGGTGTCATGAAGCGCCACAACTTCGGTGGCCTCGGCGCCGGGCACGGTACCCAGCGCAAGCACCGCTCGCCCGGTTCCATCGGTGGCTGCGCCACCCCGGGCCGCGTGTTCAAGGGCCTGCGCATGGCGGGTCGCATGGGCAACGAGCGGGTCACCACCCAGAACCTGACCGTCCACGCCGTTGACGCGGAGAAGGGTCTGCTGCTCATCAAGGGCGCCGTCCCCGGTCCGAACGGCGGCCTCGTCCTGGTCCGCACCGCGGCCAAGGGGGCCTGAGGTAACGATGAGCACTGTTGACATCCTTTCGCCGGCAGGCGACAAGACCGGGACGGTCGAGCTCCCCGCGGAGATCTTCGACGTCGAGAAGATCAGCGTTCCGCTGCTTCACCAGGTCGTCGTCGCGCAGCTGGCCGCTGCCCGCCAGGGCACGCACAAGACCAAGACCCGCGGCGAGGTTCGTGGTGGCGGTAAGAAGCCTTACCGTCAGAAGGGCACCGGCCGCGCGCGCCAGGGCTCTACCCGCGCCCCGCAGTTCGCCGGTGGTGGCGTCGTGCACGGTCCCGTGCCGCGTGACTACTCGCAGCGGACCCCGAAGAAGATGAAGGCCGCGGCCCTGCGCCACGCCCTCACCGACCGGGCCCGCAACGCTCGCATCCACGTCGTCTCCGGCGTGATCGAGGGCGAGACCCCCTCCACCAAGGCCGCCAAGAGCCTGCTCGGCAAGATCTCGGAGCGCAAGAACGTGCTCCTGGTCATCGAGCGCTCCGACGAGGCCGCGCTGCTCTCCGCGCGCAACCTGCCCCAGGTCCACATCCTGGAGCCGGGCCAGCTGAACACGTACGACGTTCTCGTCTCGGACGACGTGGTCTTCACCCAGGCCGCTTTCGAGTCCTTCGTGTCTGGCCCCAAGGCCGCTGACACCGAAGGGAGCGAAGCCTGATGGCTACGCGTCACCCGAGCATCGCCTCGAAGGCCGCCAAGGCCGCCAAGGCCGCGCGCGTCGCCAAGGCGAAGCGCCACGCCACCGAGGGCAAGAACACCGTCGAGACCCCGCTGAGCAAGTCCTTCACGGACCCCCGTGACGTGCTCCTCAAGCCGGTCGTCTCGGAGAAGAGCTACGCGCTTCTCGACGAGGGCAAGTACACCTTCATCGTCGCGCCTGGCGCCAACAAGACCCAGATCAAGGAGGCCGTCCAGGCGGTCTTCTCGGTCAAGGTCACCGGGGTCAACACGATCAACCGTCAGGGCAAGCGCAAGCGCACCCGCACCGGCTTCGGCAAGCGTGCGGACAGCAAGCGCGCGATCGTGACCCTCGCTGAGGGCGACCGTATCGACATCTTCGGCCAGGCCTCCTAACGGAGCGCCCTGGTCCGAATATCGGACGAGGACTGAGAAATGGGAATCCGCAAGTACAAGCCGACGACGCCGGGCCGCCGTGGCTCCTCCGTCGCCGACTTCGTCGAGGTCACGCGGTCCACGCCGGAGAAGTCGCTGGTCCGCCCGCTGCACAGCAAGGGCGGCCGTAACAACGCCGGTCGTGTGACCGTTCGCCACCAGGGTGGCGGACACAAGCGCGCCTACCGCGTGATCGACTTCCGTCGTCACGACAAGGACGGCGTGCCGGCGAAGGTCGCGCACATCGAGTACGACCCCAACCGCACCGCGCGCATCGCGCTGCTGCACTACGCCGACGGCGAGAAGCGTTACATCCTCGCCCCGCGCAACCTGTCGCAGGGTGACCGCGTGGAGAACGGCCCCGGGGCCGACATCAAGCCGGGCAACAACCTGGCGCTCCGCAACATCCCGGTCGGTACCACGATCCACGCGATCGAGCTCCGTCCCGGTGGCGGCGCCAAGTTCGCCCGCTCCGCCGGTGCCTCCGTGCAGCTGCTCGCGAAGGAGGGCTCGATGGCCCACCTCCGCATGCCGTCCGGTGAGATCCGCCTGGTCGACCAGCGCTGCCGCGCCACGGTCGGCGAGGTCGGCAACGCCGAGCAGTCCAACATCAACTGGGGCAAGGCCGGCCGTAAGCGCTGGCTCGGCGTCCGTCCGACCGTCCGCGGTGTGGCGATGAACCCGGTTGACCACCCGCACGGTGGTGGTGAGGGCAAGACCTCCGGTGGTCGCCACCCGGTCTCGCCGTGGGGTCAGAAGGAGGGTCGTACTCGTTCGCCGAAGAAGGCTTCGAACAAGTACATCGTCCGCCGCCGCAAGACGAACAAGAAGCGCTAGGAGCGGGTTTAGATGCCGCGCAGTCTCAAGAAGGGGCCCTTCGTCGACGGACACCTCATCAAGAAGGTGGACGCCCAGAACGAAGCCGGTTCCAAGAACGTCATCAAGACCTGGTCCCGTCGCTCGATGATCGTCCCGGCCATGCTCGGCCACACGATCGCGGTGCACAACGGCAAGACCCACATTCCGGTGTTTGTCACCGAGTCGATGGTCGGCCACAAGCTCGGCGAGTTCTCGCCGACGCGCACCTTCCGGGGTCACGTCAAGGACGACCGGAAGTCGAAGCGCCGCTAACAGCGGGGTGGAATGACCATGACAGACACTGGAAGGACAACCATGGAAGCCAGGGCCCAGGCGCGGTACATCCGCGTTACGCCCATGAAGGCCCGCCGCGTGGTGGACCTTATCCGTGGCATGGATGCCACGGAGGCTCAGGCGGTCCTGCGTTTCGCCCCGCAGGCCGCGAGCGTGCCGGTCGGCAAGGTGCTGGACAGCGCCATCGCCAACGCCGCGCACAACTACGACCACACCGACGCCGACAGCCTCTTCGTCTCCGAGGCGTACGTCGACGAGGGCCCGACCCTGAAGCGGTTCCGGCCGCGCGCCCAGGGCCGTGCCTACCGGATCCGCAAGCGGACCAGCCACATCACCGTGGTCGTCAGCAGCAAGGAAGGAACCCGGTAATGGGCCAGAAGGTTAACCCGCATGGGTTCCGGCTCGGTGTCACCACGGACTTCAAGTCCCGGTGGTACGCCGACAAGCTGTACAAGGACTACGTCAAGGAAGACGTCGCCATCCGCCGGATGATGACGTCCGGCATGGAGCGCGCCGGCATCTCGAAGGTTGAGATCGAGCGCACCCGTGACCGCGTGCGGGTGGACATCCACACCGCGCGTCCCGGCATCGTCATCGGCCGCCGTGGCGCCGAGGCCGACCGCATCCGCGGCGACCTCGAGAAGCTCACGGGCAAGCAGGTCCAGCTGAACATCCTCGAGGTCAAGAACCCCGAGACCGACGCTCAGCTCGTGGCCCAGGCCGTTGCCGAGCAGCTGTCCTCCCGCGTCTCCTTCCGCCGTGCCATGCGCAAGAGCATGCAGTCGGCGATGAAGGCGGGCGCCAAGGGCATCAAGATCCAGTGTGGTGGCCGTCTCGGCGGCGCCGAGATGTCCCGCTCGGAGTTCTACCGCGAGGGCCGTGTGCCCCTGCACACGCTCCGCGCGAACGTCGACTACGGCTTCTTCGAGGCCAAGACGACCTTCGGCCGTATCGGTGTGAAGGTCTGGATCTACAAGGGCGACGTCAAGAACATCGCCGAGGTCCGCGCCGAGAACGCCGCTGCCCGCGCCGGCAACCGCCCGGCCCGTGGTGGCAACGACCGCCCGGCCCGTGGTGGCCGCGGTGGCGAGCGTGGCGGTCGCGGTCGCAAGCCGCAGCAGCAGTCGGCTCCGGCCGCCGAGGCCCCCAAGGCCGAGGCGCCCGCCGCTGCCGCTCCGGCTGAGAGCACCGGAACGGAGGCCTGACCGACATGCTGATCCCCCGTAGGGTCAAGCACCGCAAGCAGCACCACCCGAAGCGCCGTGGCATGGCCAAGGGCGGTACGCAGGTTGCGTTCGGCGAGTACGGCATCCAGGCCCTCACGCCGGCGTACGTGACCAACCGCCAGATCGAGGCGGCCCGTATCGCGATGACCCGCCACATCAAGCGTGGCGGCAAGGTCTGGATCAACATCTACCCGGACCGCCCGCTCACCAAGAAGCCTGCCGAGACCCGCATGGGTTCCGGTAAGGGTTCCCCCGAGTGGTGGATCGCGAACGTTCACCCGGGCCGGGTGATGTTCGAGCTGTCCTACCCCAACGAGAAGATCGCCCGTGAGGCTCTGACTCGCGCCGCCCACAAGCTGCCGATGAAGTGCCGGATCGTCAAGCGCGAGGCAGGTGAAGCGTGATGTCGGCCGGTACCAAGGCGTCCGAGCTGCGCGAGCTGGGCAACGAGGAGCTTCTGGGTAAGCTCCGCGAGGCCAAGGAAGAGCTGTTCAACCTCCGCTTCCAGGCGGCGACCGGTCAGCTCGAGAACCACGGTCGGCTGAAGGCCGTCCGTAAGGACATCGCGCGGATCTACACCCTGATGCGTGAGCGCGAGCTGGGCATCGAGACGGTGGAGAGCGCCTGATGAGCGAGAGCAACGTGACTGAAACTGCAGACATCAGCGGCTCCGCCGCGGAGAAGGCCGCCCGCGGCTTCCGCAAGACCCGTGAGGGTCTGGTCGTCAGCGACAAGATGGACAAGACCGTCGTCGTCGCCGTCGAGGACCGCGTCAAGCACGCGCTGTACGGCAAGGTCATCCGCCGTACGAACAAGCTCAAGGCCCACGACGAGCAGAACGCCGCCGGTGTCGGCGACCGCGTCCTCCTGATGGAGACCCGGCCGCTGTCCGCGACGAAGCGCTGGCGCGTCGTCGAGATTCTCGAGAAGGCCAAGTAATTACCTGAGGGGTTTCCCTGAGGTTCGTTCCGCCAGGCTCGGCAGGGGTCTCCCGTGAGGGAGCCCCTGCCGGGAACCGGCAGACAAACAGGAGATAGACGTGATCCAGCAGGAGTCGCGACTGCGTGTCGCCGACAACACTGGTGCGAAGGAAATCCTTTGCATCCGTGTGCTCGGTGGCTCCGGTCGCCGCTACGCGGGCATCGGTGACGTCATCGTCGCCACCGTCAAGGACGCGATCCCCGGTGGCAACGTGAAGAAGGGTGACGTCGTCAAGGCGGTCATCGTTCGCACCGTCAAGGAGCGCCGCCGTCCGGACGGCTCGTACATCCGCTTCGACGAGAACGCCGCCGTCATTCTGAAGAACGACGGCGACCCTCGCGGCACCCGTATCTTCGGCCCCGTCGGCCGTGAGCTGCGCGAGAAGAAGTTCATGAAGATCATCTCGCTCGCGCCGGAGGTGCTGTAAGCATGAAGATCAAGAAGGGCGACCTGGTCCAGGTCATCACCGGCAAGGACAAGGGCAAGCAGGGCAAGGTCATTGCCGCTTACCCGCGCGACGAGCGCGTCCTGGTCGAGGGTGTCAACCGGGTCAAGAAGCACACGAAGGCCGGCCCCACCGCTCGCGGTTCGCAGGCCGGCGGCATCGTGACCACCGAGGCCCCGATTCACGTGAGCAATGTTCAGCTCGTCGTGGAGAAGGACGGCAACAAGGTCGTCACGCGCGTCGGTTACCGCTTCGACGACGAGGGCAACAAGATCCGCGTTGCCAAGCGGACGGGTGAGGACATCTGATGGCTACCACCACCACTCCGCGTCTCAAGACGAAGTACCGCGAGGAGATCGCGGGCAAGCTGCGTGACGAGTTCAAGTACGAGAACGTCATGCAGGTCCCGGGCCTCGTCAAGATCGTGGTCAACATGGGTGTGGGCGACGCCGCCCGCGACTCCAAGCTGATCGACGGCGCGATCCGCGACCTCACCACGATCACCGGTCAGAAGCCGGCCGTCACCAAGGCCCGCAAGTCCATCGCGCAGTTCAAGCTGCGTGAGGGCCAGCCGATCGGTGCCCACGTCACGCTCCGTGGCGACCGCATGTGGGAGTTCCTGGACCGCACCCTGTCGCTCGCGCTGCCGCGCATCCGCGACTTCCGCGGCCTGTCCCCCAAGCAGTTCGACGGCCGTGGCAACTACACCTTCGGTCTCACGGAGCAGGTCATGTTCCACGAGATCGACCAGGACAAGATCGACCGCGTCCGGGGTATGGACATCACCGTGGTCACCACGGCGACCAACGACGCTGAGGGCCGCGCGCTCCTTCGTCACCTCGGCTTCCCCTTCAAGGAGGCGTGAGCGAGATGGCGAAGAAGGCTCTGATCGCGAAGGCTGCTCGCAAGCCCAAGTTCGGCGTGCGTGGCTACACGCGCTGCCAGCGCTGCGGCCGTCCCCACTCCGTGTACCGCAAGTTCGGCCTGTGCCGCGTGTGCCTTCGTGAGATGGCTCACCGTGGCGAGCTGCCGGGCGTGACCAAGAGCTCCTGGTAGTCCCCCTAACAAGGGACTCCAGAGGCTCTCGGTAAGCAAAGGGCGGTCAGGGGCCCAACTCTCCATGGCTTAGGCTAGGAGGGTTGGGTGCCCTGGCACCCGTACGACTTACTACGCCGTAGGTCCCCGCGCCGCACCCGTCCCGCCCCTGTGTGGGGAGAGGGATGGCGCATACAGGAAACCCCGGCGAGAGAGGCCGAAGGCCAATTCATGACCATGACTGATCCGATCGCAGACATGCTTACGCGTCTGCGTAACGCGAACTCGGCGTACCACGACACCGTCGGTATGCCGCACTCGAAGATCAAGTCGCACATCGCGGAGATCCTCCAGCAGGAGGGCTTCATCACGGGCTGGAAGGTCGAGGACGCCGAGGTCGGCAAGAACCTCGTCCTCGAGCTGAAGTTCGGCCCGAACCGTGAGCGCTCCATCGCGGGCATCAAGCGGATCTCCAAGCCCGGTCTCCGGGTCTACGCGAAGTCCACCAACCTGCCCAAGGTGCTCGGCGGCCTCGGCGTGGCGATCATCTCCACGTCCCACGGGCTCCTCACCGACAAGCAGGCCGGCAAGAAGGGCGTGGGTGGGGAAGTCCTCGCCTACGTCTGGTAGCGGAAGGGAACGGAGGAAACAGCTATGTCGCGTATTGGCAAGCTCCCCATCACGGTTCCCGCCGGCGTGGACGTCACCATCGACGGCCGTACGGTCCAGGTGAAGGGCCCCAAGGGCTCTCTCTCCCACACCGTCGTGGCGCCGATCGAGATCGCTAAGGGTGAGGACGGCGTTCTGAACGTCACCCGCCCGAACGACGAGCGTCAGAACAAGGCCCTGCACGGCCTGTCCCGCACGCTGGTGGCGAACATGATCACCGGCGTGACCCAGGGTTACGTGAAGAAGCTCGAGATCAGCGGTGTCGGTTACCGCGTCGTGGCCAAGGGCTCCAACCTGGAGTTCTCGCTCGGCTACAGCCACCCGATCACCGTCGAGGCCCCCGAGGGCATCACCTTCAAGGTGGAGGCCCCGACCCGTTTCTCGGTCGAGGGCATCGACAAGCAGAAGGTCGGCGAGGTTGCGGCCAACATCCGCAAGCTGCGCAAGCCCGACCCGTACAAGGCCAAGGGCGTCAAGTACGAGGGCGAAGTCATCCGCCGCAAGGTCGGAAAGGCGGGTAAGTAAGCCATGGCATACGGTACGAAGATCGCTAAGGGCGACGCTTACAAGCGTGCTGCCATCAAGCGGCGCCACATCCGGATCCGTAAGAAGGTCTCCGGTACGGCCGAGCGTCCCCGCCTGGTCGTGACGCGCTCGAACCGCCACATCGTGGCCCAGGTCATCGACGACATCAAGGGTCACACCCTGGCGTCGGCGTCGACCCTGGACACCACGATCCGTGGCGAGGGCGAGAAGTCCGCGCAGGCCGGCAAGGTCGGCGCCCTGGTCGCCGAGCGCGCCAAGGCCGCCGGTGTCGAGGCTGTCGTATTCGACCGTGGTGGTAACCAGTACGCCGGGCGCATCGCCGCCCTGGCGGACGCCGCCCGCGAAGCCGGACTCAAGTTCTGAGTCGCCCGCCATGCAGTGGCTATCAGACACTGCGTAGCTAGCGGAAAAAGAGAGAGGTAATTCCAATGGCTGGACCCCAGCGCCGCGGTGGCGGTGCCGGTGGCGGCGAGCGGCGGGACCGGAAGGGCCGTGACGGCGGCGCAGCTGCCGCCGAGAAGACCGCGTACGTTGAGCGCGTCGTCGCGATCAACCGCGTCGCCAAGGTTGTGAAGGGTGGTCGTCGCTTCAGCTTCACCGCGCTGGTCGTGGTGGGCGACGGTGACGGCACCGTGGGTGTCGGTTACGGCAAGGCCAAGGAGGTGCCGGCCGCCATCGCCAAGGGTGTCGAGGAGGCCAAGAAGCACTTCTTCAAGGTCCCCCGTATCCAGGGCACCATCCCGCACCCGATCCAGGGTGAGAAGGCCGCGGGCGTCGTCCTGCTCAAGCCGGCTTCCCCCGGTACCGGTGTTATCGCCGGTGGCCCGGTGCGTGCCGTGCTCGAGTGCGCCGGCGTTCACGACATCCTGTCGAAGTCGCTCGGCTCCGACAACGCGATCAACATCGTGCACGCGACCGTTGCTGCCCTGAAGGGTCTGCAGCGCCCCGAGGAGATCGCGGCCCGCCGTGGTCTGCCCCTCGAGGACGTCGCCCCCGCGGCTCTGCTGCGTGCGCGTGCCGGGGCTGGTGCGTAATGGCGCAGCTCAAGATCACGCAGACGAAGTCGTACATCGGCAGCAAGCAGAACCACCGTGACACCCTGCGTTCCCTTGGTCTCAAGGGCATCAACACGCAGGTCGTCAAGGAGGACCGCCCCGAGTTCCGCGGCATGGTGCACACCGTCCGCCACCTCGTGACGGTCGAGGAGGTCGACTGATCATGGCGGAGAACAACCCGCTCAAGATCCACAACCTCCGTCCCGCCCCCGGCGCCAAGACCGCCAAGACCCGTGTCGGTCGTGGTGAGGCGTCGAAGGGTAAGACGGCCGGTCGTGGTACGAAGGGCACGAAGGCCCGCTACCAGGTTCCGGAGCGCTTCGAGGGTGGGCAGATGCCCCTCCACATGCGTCTCCCGAAGCTGAAGGGCTTCAAGAACCCCTTCAAGACCGAGTACCAGGTCGTGAACCTGGACAAGCTCTCCGCCCTCTACCCCGAGGGTGGCGAGGTCACGGTCGCGGACCTGGTCGCCAAGGGCGCCGTCCGCAAGAACAGCCTCGTCAAGGTCCTCGGCCAGGGCGAGCTCTCCGTGGCGCTGCAGGTGACGGTCGACGCCGTCTCCGGCTCCGCCAAGGAGAAGATCACCGCCGCCGGCGGTACCGTCACCGAGCTCGTCTGAGTCCTTCAGGCGTCTCGATGACATGAGCGATCCCGACCGGGGATGCCCCACAAAAGGGGCATCCCCGGTTGGTCGTTCCAGAGGGGGCAGTCTCGCCGGTAAGGTGGCCTGCACTGCCAACTCTCGTGCGGTCCCCAGCCGCACGGAGGTTGACCGCCATTCATGCCTTTATCCATCGAACCTCAAGACCGTCACCCTTGACGCAGTAGCGCGGGGGTCGCAGGAGGCACCGTGCTCACCGCGTTCGCCCGGGCGTTCAGGACGCCCGACCTGCGCAAGAAGCTGCTCTTCACGCTCGGCATCATCGTGGTCTACCGGGTCGGTACCCACATCCCGATCCCCGGCGTCGACTACCGGAACGTCCAGGCGTGTGTGGAACAGGCATCGGGCAACCAGGGTCTGTTCGGTCTGGTCAACATGTTCAGCGGTGGCGCGCTGCTGCAGATCACGATCTTCGCGCTCGGCATCATGCCGTACATCACCGCGAGCATCATCCTTCAGCTGCTGACCGTGGTGATCCCGCGGCTCGAGGCCCTCAAGAAGGAGGGCCAGTCGGGTACCGCGAAGATCACGCAGTACACCCGTTACCTGACGGTGGCGCTGGCCATCCTCCAGGGCACGGGCCTGGTGGCGACCGCGCGCAGCGGCGCCCTGTTCAGCAGCTGCACCGTCGGCAGCGAGATCGTCCCGGACAAGGCGATCTTCACCACCATCACCATGGTCATCACGATGACCGCCGGTACGGCCATCGTCATGTGGCTCGGTGAGCTGATCACCGACCGCGGTATCGGCAACGGCATGTCGATCCTGATGTTCATCTCGATCGCCGCCACCTTCCCGTCCGCGCTGTGGGCCATCAAGAAGCAGGGCACCCTGGCCGGCGGCTGGATCGAGTTCGGCACCGTCATCGCCGTGGGTCTGGTCATGGTCGGCCTGGTCGTCTTCGTCGAGCAGGCCCAGCGCCGTATCCCGGTCCAGTACGCGAAGCGCATGATCGGCCGGCGTTCCTACGGCGGTACGTCGACGTACATCCCGCTGAAGGTGAACCAGGCGGGTGTGATCCCCGTCATCTTCGCGTCGTCGCTGCTCTACATTCCGGCGCTGATCGCCCAGTTCTCCAGCGGCACATCCGGCTGGAAGACGTGGATCGAGGCGAATCTGACCAAGGGCGACCACCCGATTTACATCACCATGTACTTCTTGCTCATCGTGTTCTTCGCGTTCTTCTACGTGGCGATCTCGTTTAACCCCGAGGAAGTCGCGGACAACATGAAGAAGTATGGTGGCTTCATCCCGGGCATCCGGGCTGGCCGTCCGACCGCTGAGTACCTCAGCTACGTACTCAACCGGATCACCTGGCCGGGTTCGCTGTATCTGGGCCTGATCGCTCTCGTGCCGACGATGGCGTTGGTTGGCTTCGGGGCAAGCCAGAACTTCCCGTTCGGCGGTACCAGCATCCTGATCATCGTGGGTGTCGGTCTCGAGACGGTGAAGCAGATCGAGAGCCAGCTTCAGCAGCGCAATTACGAAGGGTTCCTCCGCTGATGCGAATCGTCCTCGTCGGGCCGCCCGGTGCCGGCAAGGGAACGCAGGCTGCGTTCCTCGCCAAGAACCTGTCGATCCCGCACATCTCCACGGGCGACCTCTTCCGCGCCAACATCAGCAGCCAGACGGAACTCGGCAAGCTGGCGAAGTCCTACATGGACAAGGGCGAGCTGGTTCCGGACGAGGTCACCATCGCGATGGCGAAGGACCGCATGGAGCAGCCGGACGCCGAGAACGGCTTCCTGCTGGACGGCTTCCCGCGGAACGTGTCGCAGGCCCAGGCGCTCGACGAGATGCTCGACGCCGAGGGCATGAAGCTGGACGCGGTCCTGGACCTGGAGGTTCCCGAGGACGAGGTGGTCAAGCGCATCGCCGGCCGCCGGGTCTGCCGCAAGGACTCGAGCCACGTCTTCCACGTGGATCACAAGAAGCCGGCCAAGGAAGGCGTCTGCGACGTCGACGGCGGCGAGCTGTACCAGCGCGACGACGACTCCGAGGAGACCGTCCGCAAGCGCCTCGAGGTCTACCACACGCAGACCGAGCCGATCATCGACTACTACCGGGAGCAGGGTCTCGTGGTCACGATCCCCGCGCTCGGCAAGGTGGACGAGGTCACCGCGCGCGCCATGGAGGCGCTCAAGCGCCCGGTGGACGGCAAGTAGTTGGTTGAACGCCGCTCCGGCCGCGGTGCCCTTCGGGGTGCCGCGGCCGTAGTGTTGTGCACGTAACCGGATGACGTAGGAAGACGGAGAGCGCAGACCGCCATGGTGCAGATCAAGACCCCCGAGCAGATCGCCAGGATGCGTGAGGCGGGGCTGGTCGTCGCCGCCGTCCATGCGGCCACGCGGGAGGCCGCGGTGCCCGGCGCCACCACGAAGGACCTCGACGAGGTCGCCCGCAAGGTGCTGGCCGAGCACGGCGCGAAGTCGAACTTCCTCGGTTACGGCGGTTTCCCCGCGACCATCTGCACCTCGGTCAACGAGGTCGTCGTCCACGGCATCCCGGACGACAAGACCGTCCTGAAGGACGGCGACATCATCTCCATCGACGCCGGCGCGATCGTCGACGGCTGGCACGGCGACGCCGCCTTCACCGCGTTCGTCGGCTCCGGTCACGCTCCGGAGCTGGTCGAGCTCTCCCGGGTGACCGAGGAGTCGATGTGGGCGGGCATCGCCGCCATGAAGCTCGGCAACCGCCTGGTCGACGTCTCCCGCGCCATCGAGACCTACATCCGCCGCCAGCCCAAGCCGGGCGGCGGCAAGTACGGCATCGTCGAGGACTACGGCGGCCACGGCATCGGCACCGAGATGCACATGGACCCGCACCTGCTGAACTACGTCGAGCGGCGCCGCGGCAAGGGGCCCAAGCTGGTCCCCGGTTTCTGTCTGGCCATCGAGCCGATGGTCGCGCTGGGCACCCCGAAGACCGAGGTGCTGGAGGACGACTGGACGGTGGTCAGCACCGACGGCACCTGGTCCTCGCACTGGGAGCACTCGGTGGCGCTGACCGAGGACGGGCCGCTGGTGCTCACCGCGCCGGACGGCGGCCGGGCGAAGCTGGCCGAGCTGGGTGTCACCGCCGCGCCGGATCCGCTGGCGTAGCGTCCGGCACCTCCCGCCACCCCGTGCGCATAGGGATCTCCAAGATGGGGCAGACTTTCTCGATTCGTCTTTCCGGGTGCGCTGACGTAGACTGACTCGTCGGCTCTAGTGCACCCGTATGCCTGCATGCGCTCGCACGGAGTCGATCAAGGTAGTCGATTCGAAGGGCGAAGCGTGGCCAAGAAGCAAGGTGCCATCGAGATCGAGGGCACTGTCGTCGAGTCTCTGCCGAACGCCATGTTCAAGGTCGAGCTCCAGAACGGCCACCAGGTCCTGGCACACATCAGCGGCAAGATGCGCATGCACTACATCCGCATCCTCCCTGACGACCGGGTCGTGGTGGAGCTGTCTCCGTACGACCTGACGCGTGGCCGGATCGTTTACCGCTACAAGTAGATCTTGCCCGCGCCCCGCCGCCGTGCGGGGTGATGGCACTGACCCGGAGAACCTCACCCAATGAAGGTCAAGCCGAGCGTCAAGAAGATCTGCGACAAGTGCAGGGTGATCCGCCGTCACGGCCGGGTCATGGTCATCTGCGACAACCCGCGCCACAAGCAGCGCCAGGGCTGACGCACGACCGCACCTTCTGCATCCGCAGATATTTCGCGCGACGCAAGCAGTACATGTTCATACGCAGAACCCGGACCTGAGTCTCATCGGGTCCGACACCCCCGGTCGGAGGCCGGGGACCCGGTCCGTACCGAATCTCCCGTGCGTGCACGAGGCGAGGACGGCGGGCGGGATCCGGTTCTGCGGAAGACCTCCGAACGACAACTGGAGCCATTGAATGGCACGCGTTTCCGGTGTCGACATCCCGCGCGAGAAGCGTGTGGAGGTCGCCCTCACCTACGTGTTCGGCATCGGCCGGACCCTTTCGCAGCAGACGCTGGCCGAGACCGGCGTCGACCCGAACACCCGCGTTCGTGACCTCTCCGAGGAGGAGCTGGTCAAGATCCGCGAGTACGTGGACAACAACATCAAGACCGAGGGTGACCTCCGTCGCGAGATTCAGGCCGACATCCGCCGCAAGGTCGAGATCGGCTGCTACCAGGGTCTGCGTCACCGCCGCGGCCTGCCCGTCCACGGCCAGCGCACCAGCACGAACGCTCGTACCCGCAAGGGCCCGCGTCGCGCGATCGCCGGTAAGAAGAAGCCGGGCAAGAAGTAGTCCTCAGCGGACGCTGCGGTCGTCCGGGGCCTGCCCCGGAGCCGCATTCCAGCGGTCTTCGCTGTAGGACCGACCACCTCCCGTAGGAGAACAAGACATGCCCCCCAAGGGACGTCAGGGCGCTGCCAAGAAGGTGCGCCGCAAGGAAAAGAAGAACGTCGCTCACGGCCACGCGCACATCAAGAGCACGTTCAACAACACGATCGTCTCGATCACGGACCCGACCGGCAACGTGATCTCCTGGGCCTCCGCCGGCCACGTCGGCTTCAAGGGCTCGCGCAAGTCCACCCCCTTCGCCGCGCAGATGGCCGCCGAGTCGGCCGCCCGCCGCGCCCAGGAGCACGGCATGCGCAAGGTCGACGTCTTCGTCAAGGGTCCCGGCTCCGGCCGTGAGACCGCGATCCGCTCCCTCCAGGCCACGGGCCTCGAGGTCGGCTCGATCCAGGACGTCACCCCCACCCCGCACAACGGCTGCCGTCCGCCGAAGCGTCGTCGCGTCTGACGCACGGCCTTCGGGTCCGGGTTTTCGGGCGGTACGGCTCTTACAGGTCGTACCGCCCGTACCCTTGTAGTGAAGTACGTCGGGCTCTGCCCGGTGACTCAGGGCGTCAAATAGCGGGCGCCCCTGACTGAAGGAACAACGCATGCTGATCGCTCAGCGTCCCTCGTTGACCGAAGAGGTCGTCGACGAGTTCCGCTCCCGGTTCGTGATCGAGCCGCTGGAGCCGGGCTTCGGCTACACCCTCGGCAACTCCCTCCGCCGTACGCTCCTCTCCTCGATCCCGGGTGCGGCGGTCACGTCCATCCGCATCGACGGCGTTCTGCACGAGTTCACCACCGTGCCGGGCGTCAAGGAGGACGTCACCGACCTGATCCTCAACATCAAGCAGCTGGTCGTCTCCTCGGAGCACGACGAGCCGGTCGTGATGTATCTGCGCAAGCAGGGTCCGGGTCTGGTCACCGCCGCCGACATCGCGCCCCCGGCCGGTGTCGAGGTGCACAACCCCGACCTCGTCCTCGCCACGCTCAACGGCAAGGGCAAGCTGGAGATGGAGCTGACCGTCGAGCGCGGTCGCGGCTACGTCTCCGCCGTCCAGAACAAGCAGGTCGGTCAGGAGATCGGGCGCATCCCGGTCGACTCGATCTACTCGCCGGTTCTCAAGGTCACGTACAAGGTCGAGGCCACGCGTGTCGAGCAGCGGACCGACTTCGACAAGCTGATCGTCGACGTCGAGACCAAGCAGGCGATGCGTCCCCGTGACGCCATGGCCTCCGCCGGCAAGACCCTGGTCGAGCTGTTCGGTCTCGCCCGCGAGCTGAACATCGACGCCGAGGGCATCGACATGGGTCCGTCCCCGACGGACGCCGCCCTCGCCGCCGATCTGGCGCTGCCGATCGAGGAGCTCGAGCTCACCGTTCGCTCGTACAACTGCCTCAAGCGTGAGGGCATCCACTCCGTGGGTGAGCTGGTCGCCCGCTCCGAGGCGGACCTGCTCGACATCCGTAACTTCGGTGCGAAGTCCATCGACGAGGTCAAGGCCAAGCTCGCCGGCATGGGCCTTGCGCTGAAGGACTCGCCTCCCGGGTTCGACCCGACCGCTGCGGCGGACGCGTTCGGCGCGGATGACGACGCCGATGCGGGCTTCGTCGAGACCGAGCAGTACTAAGAGCTCGGGCCGGCCGGTCCGTACTCTGCTGCGGGCCCGCTGTGGCTGGTCGCGCCCACGCGGCGGCAGCCGCAGATCGACACCTCCCCGCGCCCCTTGCGGGCGCGGGGTCTCCGACGGGCAACCGCCCGCTCGGATACTGACCTCGGTACCTGATACGGCCGGGGCAGACACCTAGGAGAAACACCATGCCGAAGCCCACCAAGGGTGCCCGTCTGGGCGGCAGTGCCGCGCACGAGAAGCTGCTTCTCGCGAACCTCGCGAAGAGCCTCTTCGAGCACGGCCGCATCACCACCACGGAGGCCAAGGCCCGTCGCCTGCGTCCGTACGCCGAGCGTCTGGTCACCAAGGCGAAGAAGGGCGACCTTCACAACCGCCGTCAGGTGCTCCAGGTCATCACGGACAAGAGCGTCGTCCACACGCTCTTCACCGAGATCGGCCCGCGCTACGAGAACCGCCCGGGTGGCTACACCCGTATCACCAAGATCGGTAACCGCCGTGGCGACAACGCGCCCATGGCCGTCATCGAGCTGGTGGAGGCCCTGACCGTGGCCCAGGAGGCCACCGGTGAGGCCGAGGCGGCCACCAAGCGTGCCGTCAAGGAAGACGCCCTGAAGAAGGACGAGCCGAAGCAGGACGAGGCCGTCGAGGCCACGTCCGAGGAGACCACGGACGAGCCCGCCGCGGAAGCGGCTGGTGAGGACGCCAAGGATGCCTGAGGCTCTGCCTTGCCGTGAGCGGGTCCGTCCCTTCGGGACGGGCCCGCTTTCGCGTACCTGAGAGGATCTGTGTGTGAGTGACGAGGCGGAGCCCGGGTTCGTACGGGTGCGGATGGACCTGTCGTACGACGGGAGCGAATTCTCCGGGTGGGCCAAGCAGGCCGGCGGGCGGCGGACCGTGCAGGGCGAGATCGAGGACGCGCTGCGGACCGTGACGCGGTCGAAGGAGACCACGTACGAGCTGACCGTGGCCGGGCGGACGGATGCCGGGGTGCACGCGCGGGGGCAGGTCGCGCATGTCGATCTGCCGGAGGAGCTGTGGGCCGGGCATCGGGAGAAGCTGCTCAAGCGGCTCGCGGGGCGGCTGCCGAAGGACGTGCGGGTGTGGTCGCTGGCCGAGGCGCCGAGCGGGTTCAACGCACGGTTCTCCGCGATCTGGCGGCGGTACGCGTATCGCGTCACCGATCATCCCGGGGGCGTCGACCCGCTGCTGCGCGGGCACGTCCTGTGGCACGACTGGCCGCTGGACGTCGACGCCATGAACGAGGCCGCGCGGCAGCTGCTCGGCGAGCACGACTTCGCCGCCTACTGCAAGCGGCGCGAGGGCGCGACGACCATCCGTACGCTCCAGGAGCTGAGCCTCGTACGCGGGGACGACGGGGTCGTCACGGCGACCGTGCGGGCCGACGCCTTCTGCCACAACATGGTGCGCTCGCTGATCGGGGCGTTGCTGTTCGTGGGGGACGGGCACCGCGGTCCCGAGTGGCCGGGGAAGGTGCTGGCCGCCGGGGTGCGCGACTCGGCCGTGCACGTCGTACGGCCGCACGGGCTGACCCTGGAGGAGGTCGGCTATCCGGCCGACGAACTGCTGGCCGCGCGGAGCAGTCAGGCGCGGAACAAGCGGACGCTGCCGGGGGCGGACTGCTGCTGAGAGGGGAAGGGCCGGACAGGGGTGCGCGGGCCGCGCACCCCGGGCGGTGACGGCCCTACTGGTTCGCCGCCGCCGACGCCTGGGCCTCGCCGCGGCGGTGGATCTGGTTGAAACTGAAGCGGGCCAGGTCGTCGCCGGTCGTGAAGACGTCCTCGTCCTTCTCCGTCACGTCCTTGCCGTTGGTGAAGCCGGCGAGCGTGAAGTAGGCGTAGCGGCCGTAGGAGTTCGTCGTCGAGCGGCAGACGGCCGTGCGGCAGAAGGCGGGGACGCCGGAACCGGAGAGCGAGGCGATGATGCTCTTCTTGTCGGCTTCCTTCTTGACCGCGGACGCCTGGGCCTCGGTGTCGAAGAGGGCGACACCGATGGTCACCGCGACGCCGTCCTTGGAGTAGGTGACGCGCATGACGCGGGTGCAGTCGTTCTTGGTGAGCACCGCGGGGAGGGTCTTCAGCGCGGCGGAGGCGCAGTCCGTGGTCGAGGTCTTCGGGCCCTTGGCGTAGACCCGCTCACCGACCGTGAGCTGCGTGCCGGGGAAGAGGATGTCCGGGCTGATCGGCGCGGTGTCCTTCCCGGCGCTGGAGATGAAGTCCTTCGGGTCCAGCGGCGGAGGGGCCGAGGTCGGCTCGAAGGAGGGGTCCGCCGTGCCGCTGCCGCTGGGCAGGTCGGCGGTGGCGGGCAGGTTGGTCGGTTTGTTGTCGGCCTGGCTGTCGCCGTTGGCCGAGACGACCGCCACGGCGACCGCGGCGCCGACCGCGACCGTGGCCACTGCCGCGCCGCCGATCAGCAGCAGTTTCCGGCGCTTGTTGCGTGACTCGGACGCCTCGGCGAGTGCCGCCCAGTCCGGCGTCCGGTTGTCCCACTGCTGCTGTTGCTGAGAACCCGGTTTCCAGGGATCCCACGGAGGCTCCCCCTGCCCATAACTCATGGGGCGCATCTTAGACGGGGCAAGGGGGGTGCCGTTCCGGGGCGGGGGAGAGTCGAGCCCCTAGCGTGACCTGAATGCACACGGGCAAAAGTGACATCTCCGGGTGGTTGGTGCGTCGCGCCCCCTGGCAGGCGTGGGTCGCGGCGGCGGCGGTCCTGGCGGCCCCGGCGGCGGCGGTCGCGCACGCGGCCCCGGACGGCGGGATGGACAACGCGATCGTCGTACGGGCGGCCCGCGCCTGGCTGGACGGCGGCTCGCCCTACGCCGACCCGCACTTCCTGTATCTGCCGAGCGCGGTCCTCGCGGCGGTGCCGCAGGCGCTGCTTCCGGTGGCGGTGCTGCGGGTGCTGGTCCCGGTGACGGTGACGGCGCTGCTGGTGGCGGGCTGGGGCGCCTGTCTGCGTATCCACGGGGTTCCGTGGCGCAGCCGGTTCGCGGTGCTGGGGCTGGCCGGGCTCGCGGCGGGCTTCGCGCCCTTCGGGCATCTGGTGCGGCTCGGCAACTGGACCGTGACGGCGGCGGTCGCGCTGCCGCTGGCGCTGCTGTGCGCGGTGCGGGGGCGGTGGGTCGCCGCGGGTGCCGTGATCGGTGCCGCGGTGGCGCTGAAGCCGTTGCTCGCGCCGGTGGCGCTGCTGTTCGTGTTCGCGGGGCGGTGGCGGGCGCTGGCCGCGGCGGTGCTGGTGCCGGCGGCGGCGTCCGGCGGGGCGGCGCTGCTGATGCCGGACCCGGCCGGGTTCTTCACGCGGACGCTGCCGTTCCTGCTGAGCGGGCGGGACGGCTTCGTACGGCTCTACGAGGCGTCGCCGGGGGCGGTGCTGCCCCGGCTCGGGGTGCCGGCGGGGGCGGCCGCGGTGCTGGCGCTCGGCGGTGCGGGGTGCGGGGTGTGGTGCGCGTACCGGCGGTGGCGGCGGGGTGATCCGTCACCGGCGCGGGTCACGGAGACGGCGGCGGCGCTGATGCTCTCGGCGTTCCTGGTCTCCCGGCCCTCGTACGACCACTATCTGCTGGTGGTGGTGCCGGTGCTGCTCGCGGGGGTGCTCGGGGCGGGGGCGGTGGCGCGCGGGCCGTGGTTCTGGCTGGCGCTGGTGCCGCAGCTGCCCGGTGTGACCTGGCCTTATCTGGAACCGATCACCCGGCGGGCCTTTAGGGACTGCTGCACGCTGTGTGTGCTGGCCGTCGCGGTGGCGGCGGGCGCGGGGCGGCCGGGCGGGCGGCCGGAGCGGCTCGTGTGGCGCGGGCGGCTCGTGCGGCGCGGGCCCGTACGTGCTCCGGCTCCCGTACGTGCTCCGGCTCCCGTACGGGAGGGTGAGGTGCGGGAGGGGCGTGCGGTCCCTTAGCGGTATCGGGGCCGGTCGCGGTAGCCGCCGGGTGGGTGGTGCGGGTGCGTTTTGACCCGTCCGGGGCACCACGGGTACTCTTGCAGTTCGTTATGTGTATTGGCTTGCTCATTCTCACGTGAGGGGCCCTTACACCGGTCCACCGGGCCGATGACCAGCGACCAGCACGCGGTTTGCGTCACCGCGGTGCGGTCAGGGCTGTCGTGATCGTCTTCGGTGACCTTGTCAGGACCCATTTCACTGAAGAAGCGAAGGCTACGAACCGTGCGTACGTACAGCCCCAAGCCCGGCGACATCACTCGCCAGTGGCACGTCATCGACGCTCAGGACGTCGTCCTGGGCCGTCTGGCGACCACCGCCGCCACCCTTCTGCGGGGCAAGCACAAGCCGATCTACGCGCCGCACGTCGACGCTGGTGACTTCGTCATCATCATCAACGCCGACAAGGTGCACCTGTCCGGCAACAAGCGGACGCAGAAGATGGCCTACCGCCACTCCGGCTACCCGGGTGGTCTGCGCTCCGTCCGTTACGACGAGCTGCTGGACAAGAACCCCGAGAAGGCCGTGGAAAAGGCCGTCAAGGGCATGCTCCCCAAGAACACCCTGGGCCGTCAGATGCTCTCGAAGCTGAAGGTCTACTCGGGCGACCAGCACCCGCACGCTGCCCAGCAGCCGGTGCCGTTCGAGATCACCCAGGTCGCGCAGTAGTTCCGGCCACCCCCTAAGACGAAAAGAAATCTGAGGAGAATCGTGGCCGAGACCACCGTTGAGCAGCCGGTCGAAGAGACTGAGCTCGTCGACATCGACCAGTACACCACCGAGTCCGAGGTGCCCGTCGAGGGCGAGTACACCTCGGAGTCGATGGCGTCCCGCTTCGGCGACCCGCAGCCGGCCGCCGGCCTGGGCCGTCGCAAGAACGCCATCGCCCGCGTCCGGATCGTCCCGGGCTCCGGCAAGTGGAAGATCAACGGGCGCACGCTCGAGGACTACTTCCCGAACAAGGTCCACCAGCAGGAAGTCAACGAGCCCTTCAAGGTGCTCGAGCTCGAGGGCCGCTACGACGTCGTCGCCCGCATCGCGGGTGGCGGTGTCTCCGGTCAGGCCGGTGCCCTGCGCCTCGGCGTGGCCCGCGCCCTGAACGAGGCGGACGTGGACAACAACCGCGGCGCCCTGAAGAAGGCCGGCTTCCTCAAGCGCGACGACCGTGCGGTCGAGCGCAAGAAGGCCGGTCTCAAGAAGGCCCGTAAGGCCCCGCAGTACAGCAAGCGTTAATCGCTGCCTCGTACGTTCGTTCGCCCCGGCGGCACGCTGTGTGCCGCCGGGGCGTTCGTTTATCACAGCAGTGGGCGTATAACGGCATAAGGCGTTCAAAGGTTTGCATGCTCGGATGTTTATCGAAGCCATACTGACTTTTTGAGCCCTCGTCAGGGATGGGCGATCAGGGCCGGAGGCTGGGCACAGCCTCTTCGGGGAATTCCGACAGTTCGGAGGACAGCAAGTGGGACGACTCTTCGGCACGGACGGCGTGCGCGGTGTCGCCAATGCGGATCTGACGGCCGAGATGGCACTCGGTCTCTCCGTCGCGGCGGCGCACGTACTGGCCGAGGCGGGCACGTTCGAGGGCCACCGGCCGAAGGCGGTCGTCGGACGTGATCCGCGCGCGTCCGGGGAGTTCCTGGAGGCCGCGGTCGTCGCGGGGCTCGCCAGCGCGGGCGTCGACGTGCTGCGGGTCGGCGTGCTGCCCACCCCGGCGGTGGCCTACCTGACCGGCGCCCGGGGCGCCGACCTCGGCGTGATGCTGTCCGCCAGCCACAACGCGATGCCCGACAACGGGATCAAGTTCTTCGCGCGCGGCGGCCACAAGCTCGCCGACGAGCTGGAGGACCGGATCGAGTCCGTCTACGAGGAGCACCGCACCGGCGCCCCCTGGGACCGCCCGACCGGCGCCGGCGTCGGCCGCGTCACCTCCTGCGACGAGGGCTCCGACGACTACGTGTCCCACCTGGTCGGCGCCCTGCCGAACCGGCTCGAGGGGCTGAAGGTCGTCCTGGACGAGGCGCACGGCGCGGCCTTTCGGGTGTCGCCCGAGGCGTTCCGGCGGGCCGGCGCGGAGATCGTCACGATCGGCACCGAGCCGGACGGGCTCAACATCAACGACGGCTGCGGCTCCACCCACCTCAGCCTGCTGAAGGCCGCCGTCGTCGAGCACGGCGCCCACCTGGGCATCGCGCACGACGGCGACGCCGACCGCTGCCTCGCCGTGGACCACACCGGCGAGGAGGTCGACGGCGACCAGATCCTGGCCGTGCTCGCGCTGGCGATGCGGGAGCGTTCCGCACTGCGCTCCGACACCGTCGTCGCGACGGTCATGTCCAACCTGGGCTTCAAGCTCGCCATGGAGCGCGAGGGCGTCTCCTTCGTCCAGACGGCGGTCGGCGACCGCTACGTGCTGGAGGAGATGAAGGAGCACGGCTACGCCCTCGGCGGCGAGCAGTCCGGGCACGTCATCATCCTCGACCACGCCACCACCGGTGACGGCACGCTGACCGGGCTGCTGCTCGCGGCCCAGGTCGCCGAGACCGGCCGCACGCTCAAGGACCTCGCGTCCGTCATGGAGCGGCTGCCGCAGGTGCTCATCAACGTCCCGGACGTCGACAAGTCCCGCGTGAAGACCTCCGCCGAACTGGCCGCCGCCGTCACCGACGCCGAGCGCGAACTCGGCTCCACCGGGCGGGTGCTGCTGCGCCCCTCCGGCACCGAGCCGCTGGTCCGCGTCATGGTCGAGGCCGCGGACATCGACCACGCCCGGTCCGTGGCCGGACGGCTGGCGGACGCGGTGAAGTCGGCGCTGGGCTAGGGCGTGCATGGCGTCGCGCGGCAGGCGGGACTTTCGCAACACGCCCTAGGCGCGCGGGCCGGGCCGTCGGCGGTCACCGGGCGGGTCGGCTCGCCCGGTGGAACGGTTCACGTGCGCGCTGTCGCGCGCTGTCTCGCCCAGAACCACTTCTGGGCGAGCAGCGTGAGGGTGCCGGCCACCACGATGCCGCCCAGGTTGGCGAGGAGCTGCCAGGTCGAGCCCCAGGTCTGGGAGTAGTCGGCGTAGCTGAGGGCCACGGCCGCGTTCGCCGCGGCCGGGACCGTCGTCACCGAGATGGCCACGCCGATCAGGGCGCCGGACTTGGCCGAGGTGAGCGAGAGGGTGCCCGCGATGCCGGCCAGGAAGGCGACCACGAAGGACATCCAGTCCGGCTTCCAGATGAAGGCGGTGTTGGGCCGTTCCGCCTCCACCATCGCCTTCTCGAACAGGCCGAAGCCGTCCATCAGCAGGGCGAACCCGGCCGTGACCACCATCGCGACGGCGAACCCGGCGAGCAGCGCCCACAGCGAGCGCCCCACCAGGCGCGGAGCGCGCTGCACCAGGGCCGTGGAGATTCCGGCCAGCGGCCCGAACTCGGGGCCGACCGCCATCGCGCCGACGATCAGGATCGCGTTGTCGAGCATGACACCGCAGGCCGCGAGCATCGTGGCGACGGTCAGGAACGCGAGATAGGTGACGTTGAGCGTCGACTCCTCGTGCGTCGCGTCCTCGAGCTGCTCCCACAGCACGGCGTCCGCGCCCTCGCCGGGCGCCGCCTCCTCCGCTTCGTCCGCGTGCTTCGACAGGGACAGATCGATGTCCGCGACGGCGATGGAACCGTCCGTGTCTATCTTCAGCTCCCGCAGCTCGGCGATCAGTTCGTCGCCCGCCTCGCGCGCGACGTCGCACATGACGACGTCGCCGGACGGGTTGCGGGCGGCGCCCGGCAGGACCACGAGATGGGCGGTGCCGACCGTCCGCTCGACCAGACGCACCACGTCGTCGGTCCGGCCGGGCGGAGTGATGAGGCGCAAGTGCAGCATGGGCGCAGGGTAACGGCCGCCGCAGCACCGCGCCTTGTGCCGGGTCCGCCGTATCGCTACAGCTTGCGCAGGCTGAGCCGTTGCACCTTGTGGTCCCGGCCCTTGCGGAGGACCAGGGTGGCGCGGCCGCGGGTCGGGGCCACGTTCTCCAGCAGGTTGGGCTTGTTGATGGTTCGCCAGGTGGTGCGGGCGTAGTCCAGCGCCTCCTCCTCGGAGACCTGGGTGTACTTGCGGAAGTACGAGGACGGGTTCTGGAAGGCGGTCTGGCGCAGCTTCTTGAACCGGTTGAGGTACCAGCGCTCGATGTCCTCGGCGCGGGCGTCGACGTACACGCTGAAGTCGAAGTAGTCGGCGAGGCCGACGCGGGTGCGGCCGTCCTTGCCGGGCAGGGCGGGCTGGAGCACGTTCAGGCCCTCGACGATCAGGATGTCGGGGCGGCGCACGGTCAGCCGCTCGCCGGGCACGATGTCGTAGATCAGGTGCGAGTAGACGGGCGCGGTGACCTCGTCCTTGCCGGCCTTGATGTCGGCGACGAAGCGGGTCAGGGCGCGGCGGTCGTACGACTCGGGGAAGCCCTTCCTGGACATCATGCCGCGGGCCTCCAGCTCCGCGGTGGGCAACAGGAAGCCGTCCGTCGTCACCAGTTCCACCCGCGGGTGCTCGGGCCAGCGTGACAGCAGGGCCTGGAGCAGCCGGGCGACCGTGGACTTGCCGACGGCGACGGACCCCGCGACGCCTATGACGAACGGGGTGCCGGACTGGGAGCCCTGCTCGCCGAGGAAGGTGTTGAGGGCGCCGCGCAGGGTGTCGGTGGCGCCGACGTACAGGTTGAGCAGGCGGGACAGCGGCAGGTAGATGTCGCGCACCTCGTCGAGGTCGATGACGTCGCCCAGGCCGCGCAGCTTCTCGACCTCCTCGGCGGTCAGCGGAAGCGGCGTCTTGTCGCGCAGCGCGCTCCACTCGGTACGGGTGAGGTCGACGTAGGGAGTCGCCTCCGGCCTGGGCCGGTGGGCGCTCCGCGGCGACGTGGTAACCGGTGAGATCACACTTCATTGTTACGGGAAGTCGAACAGGGTGACAGGTGGGCTCCGTCACGCTCACCGGGAGACATCCGTAGCCCCCCGAAGCGACGGGTGCGGTCGGGAGCGGTCGCCTGTGCGTCAGATGTGTGCGAGGTCTGGACCAGAACGGTGGACGGGGATACGTTCCCCTGACATCCGGGGCCGAGCCGTGCCCTGGGGCATCACGGGGGGTTGGGACTGGTGACAACCGTGCACATCCGTGACTTCGTACGCCGCAGGTCCTTATTCACCTCCTCCCCGGACTTCGCCGGGCGCGTGTGCAGCGAGCTGGCGGTGGACGACCTGCCGGACGAGGACGTGAACGAGGAGCTGGCGGACTGCCTCGCCCTGTACGAGCACGGCAGCAAGCCGCGCTGCGAGGAGGCCGAGTACCTGGGCCTGGTCCAGGAGGCGATCGACCGCATCGAGCAGGGCGACTGAGCCCGCCGGGGACGGCAGAGGAGGGCTGAGGGGCCGTCCCGCCGGGGCGGTGAATATCCGATATCGGGCACGAAGTGCCGGTACGGCGCCGATCCGGGACCGTAGGCTGCCGCCCATGTGCGGAATCGTGGGATACGTGGGCTCGCAGTCGGCGCTGGACGTGGTGGTCGCCGGACTGAAGCGGCTGGAGTACCGGGGGTACGACTCGGCGGGCGTCGCGGTGCTCGCGGACGGCGGCCTGGCCGCGGCGAAACGCGCCGGCAAGCTCGTCAATCTGGAGAAGGCTCTGGTCGACGGGGTGCTGCCGAGCGGTTCCACCGGGATCGGACACACCCGGTGGGCCACGCACGGCGGCCCCACCGACGCCAACGCGCACCCGCACCTGGACAACGCGGGCCGCGTCGCCGTCGTCCACAACGGCATCATCGAGAACTTCGCCGCCCTCCGTGCCGAGCTGGCCGAGCGCGGCCACGAGCTGACCTCCGAGACGGACACCGAGGTGGTCGCGCATCTGCTCGCCGAGGAGTTCTCCTCGTGCGCGGACCTGGCGGAGGCGATGCGGCTGGTGTGCCGGCGCCTGGAGGGCGCGTTCACGCTGGTCGCCGTGCACGCGGACGAGCCGGACGTGGTCGTCGGCGCCCGCCGCAACTCCCCGCTCGTCGTCGGGGTCGGTGAGGGCGAGGCGTTCCTCGCCTCGGACGTCGCCGCGTTCATCGCGCACACCCGCTCGGCGATCGAGCTGGGCCAGGACCAGGTGGTGGAGCTGCGCCGGGACGGGGTGACGGTCACCGGCTTCGACGGGCGGCCCGCCGACGTCCGCTCGTACCACGTCGACTGGGACGCCTCGGCCGCCGAGAAGGGCGGCTACGACTACTTCATGCTCAAGGAGATCGCCGAGCAGCCCAAGGCGGTCGCCGACACGCTCCTGGGCCGCATCGACGCGGCGGGCACGCTGGCACTGGACGAGGTCCGCATCCCGACGGGTGTGCTGCGCGAGGTGAACAAGGTGGTGATCGTCGCCTGCGGTACGGCCTTCCACGCCGGGCTGATCGCCAAGTACGCCATCGAGCACTGGACGCGGATTCCCTGCGAGGTGGAGCTGGCCAGCGAGTTCCGCTACCGCGATCCGATCCTCGACCCGCGCTCGCTGGTGATCGCCATCTCCCAGTCAGGGGAGACCATGGACACCCTGATGGCGCTGCGGCACGCCCGTGAGCAGGGCTCCAAGGTGCTGGCCATCTGCAACACCAACGGTTCGACGATCCCGCGCGAGTCGGACGCGGTGCTGTACACGCACGCGGGCCCGGAGGTCGCGGTGGCCTCGACCAAGGCGTTCCTGACCCAGCTCGTGGCCTGCTACCTGGTCGCCCTGTACCTGGGCCAGGTGCGCGGCACCAAGTGGGGCGACGAGATCCGGGCCGTCGTCCGGGACCTCGCGGAGATCGCGCACTCGGTCGACCGTGTCCTGGAGACCATGGAGCCGGTACGGGAGCTGGCGCGCTCGCTCGCCGACAAGAACACGGTGCTGTTCCTGGGCCGGCACGTGGGTTACCCGGTCGCGCTGGAAGGCGCCCTGAAGCTCAAGGAACTGGCCTACATGCACGCCGAGGGCTTCGCGGCGGGCGAGCTGAAGCACGGACCGATCGCGCTGATCGAGCAGGACCTGCCGGTGGTCGTCATCGTGCCGTCCCCCCGGGGCCGGTCCGTCCTCCACGACAAGATCGTCTCCAACATCCAGGAGATCCGCGCGCGCGGCGCCCGCACCATCGTCATCGCGGAGGAGGGTGACGAGGCGGTGGTCCCGTACGCGGACCACCTGGTCCGGGTCCCGGTGACGCCGACCCTGCTCCAGCCCCTGGTCGCCACGGTCCCGCTCCAGGTCTTCGCCTGCGAACTGGCGACGGCGCGGGGGAACGAGGTCGACCAGCCGCGCAACCTTGCGAAGTCGGTCACCGTGGAGTGACGGGGCCGTGCCGGCCGGGCACCGCTGAAACCGGGGCGTGGGGCGCACGTGAAGAGAGTGTGCCGCCGGGGATGTGCAAGGGCGGGTCGGTCACGGATCTGTCCCGGCGGGTGGTGTCACGGCCCGCGGGACCGTGACGGCGCCCCGCCCCCGGTAAATGGGGGCGGGGAGCGGAGTGGCGCCCGCGTGTTCCGCAATCGCGTGTAACAGGCATGTACGGGGGCGCGGCCCGACGGAACGAGGTTCGGGCGGGCGGGGTCTTCATGGTCAGCAACGCAGACGGCACCGACCATGAAGGAAGAAACGATGCGCGCTCAGAAGCTCACCATCGCCGCCGTGGCCCTCGCCGCGGGTCTCTCGCTCACGGCCTGCCAGGGTGGCGGCGACGCGGACGCGAGCGGCAAGGGCTCGGACTCTTCGTCTTCCTCCTCCTCGTCCTCCGGTAAGTCCTCCGGCGGGGGCAACGCGTCCGGCAAGAACGCGTCGAACACCTCCGGCGGTGACGACTCGGCGACCTCGGAGTCCGGCTCCGCCGACGGCAGCGGGGGCGGGCAGATCAACACCGGCCAGTGCCAGACCGCGAACCTGGAGTTCAGCTCCACGCACGGCATGGGCGAGGGTGACCTCGTGGTCCGCATGAAGAACACCGGCGAGGCGTGCTCGCTCAAGGGCTTCCCCGGCGTCGACCTCCGGTCCGAGGCCGCCTCGGGACCGCTCAGCGCCAAGCGCAGCGACGTGACTCCCGTGTCCGTCGTCCTCCAGAACGGCGACACGACCCGCTTCACGCTGCACTACCCGCCGAACAACTCCGGCGGCTCGGGCGTGGACGTCACCGCGATCGAGGTGACCCCGCCCAACGAGACCCACTCCAAGACCCTGTCGGTCAGCCTCAACCTCCCGGTCACCGCCGACACCGGCAACGAGGTCACGGTGGACCCGGTCGGCACGGGGAAGCAGTGACGCGTTTCAACGGGGGGTCGCGGCCTTCAGGGCCTCGATGAACGGGACGAAGGCTCCGGCCGTGAGGGTGAGGATCCCCTCGGCCGGGGCCTTTGAGTCTCGGACGGCTATGTGGGTGGGGGAGTTGGCGATCTCGACGCAGGCGTTGCCGTCGCCTTCCCCGGAGTAGGACGACTTCCGCCAGTTGTTGAGCGTGGTCATGGGTGCCTCACAGCTCTTTCAGAAGCTCGTGGATGAAGTCACGCGACCGGTCCGGTTCGAGTGACACCGCTTCCACCTTACGGAGGCGGATTCGGTAAGTGGCAAGCTGAGCTTCGGAGTCGAGAAAGACCGAGCCGTGGGGCGTGTCTCGTACGACTGTGTCCAGCTTGGGCAGGGCGCCACCCACGTACGACATGGTGCTCGATGCTCTGGAGAATCCGTCCAGGTCGAACGGGATGACGCGCACGGTGATGTTGTCCGCCTCCGATCGCTCCAGAAGCTTGGTGAGTTGCGTCCGGGATGCGGCGCGGTCGCTGACCCTGATGCGCAGGGCCGCTTCGTGGATCACTACCTCGTACGGGATGGTGCTCTTCTGGCGTCGCGCTCGATGGCTGACGCGCAACTCAAGTTCTCTTTGGGTGAGTTCAGGTACTCGCGACGAGAAAAGTGCGCGGGCGTATTCCTCCGTCTGGAGGAGGCCCGGTACGTACAAGAACACCACCTCGTGCAAGAGCGCGGCGTGATGCTCCAGTTCGGCGAGATCCAGGAACGACGTGGGCAGTGATCCCCGGTACTCCTCCCACCAACCCCGTGTCCGGTCGGTGGCCATGGCGACCAGGGCGCCGATGAACTCCTCATCCGTGCAGGCGTAGTGGGAAGCAAGGCGCCGCAGCCGCTCCTCGCTCACGCCCGCGAGTCCGGATTCGATGTGGCTGATCTGGACGCGACCGGCCCCAAGCAGTGCTGCTGCCTCGACGGCGGTGAGTCCTGCCGCCTCACGCAGTCTGCGCAACTCAATGCCCAGGCGCATTTGTCGTGCCGTGGGTTCGCGCCTCAGCGGCATCAGTCGCTCCTCGATTCAACACGCCTGTCGGCGCGACTCGTTCGGGCTCAGATTACGCGACCGGCTTGCTCCGTATGACGAGTTATACCTACTCTCAGTCACGCGTCGCACACGCTGCGCTCCCGTCCGTTGAACGGAGTTCCGCATGCCCGAAAACGATCCCTGGGAGTACTCGCTCCACATCCCCAACGATCCGCGCGCCGTCACCGTCAGCCGTCGGACCCTGCGTCTGATCCTCACCGTCCACGGGTTCATCCGCCTCGTCGACGTCGCCGAGCTGCTCGCCGCCGAGCTGGTGTCCAATGCCGTACGGCATACGAAAGGCCCCGCCGCCCTGCGGGTGCGCTGGGTGGCGGGGGTGTTGCGGATCGGGGTGTGTGACGCCGACCCCGAGCCGCCCGGACCGCCGCGATGTCCGGCGTCGGCCGGGGAACTGCCGGAAGAGGGACGGGGGCTGGCGCTGGTCGGGGCCTGCGCCGACGAGTGGGGCTGGCAGCCGCTCGTCACGAACGGGGATCCGGGCAAGTTCGTGTGGTGCGAGCTGGCCGCCGCATAACGAATCCGACCGGAGATATAAGTTCCGCGAGAAACGGGAAACGGCCTCGGGCACCCCCATCGGATGCGTCGCATATGTCGAATACGTCGAACGCGTCGTGCAGGGGTGCCCGAAGCCGTGAAATAACCGCCCGCGTCAGCGTCGGAACTTGTCGTTCACCTTTTCCCGGGCCTCGCGGGCATCTCCCTTGGCGCTCTCCGCGCGGCCCTCGGCCCGCATGCGGTCATTGCCCACGGCGCGGCCCAGCGTCTCCTTGGCCTTGCCCTTGGTCTGCTCGGCCTTGGCCTGTGCCTTCTGGTTGTCAGCCACGGGTTTCACATCCCAACGTGTTGATCGTCCTTGGTGCTGGCCTTCGGATTGCCGACGAGGAAAGGGCTAAACGTCGTGGCTTCGGAGCGAGCGCCCATGCCCCGGAATCCGGGAATCAGTCATGGATATCCGCATGCTTGTTCCCTCAACAAGGGGGAACTCGGCGGATCGGAGGTTGATAGACATGGTTCCCTTGCTTCTGGTTCTGCTGCTCGCCCTGATCCTTTTCGGTGCGGGCTTCGCACTCAAGGCCCTGTGGTGGATCGCGATCATCGTGCTCGTGGTCTGGCTGCTCGGCTTCCTCGTCCGTCCGGCGGGCAGCGGTGGCCGTCGCGGCCGCTGGTATCGCTGGTAGCGAGCACCCGCACGGCGACGAATAGACGCGTAGGGGTCCCGGCCGTCCACGGC